>JBDNIM010000349.1:0-3535 GCA_041688295.1 Bacteroidia bacterium | reverse complement strand
TATTGATAATAAAATAATTAGCGAAATAGAAAAACCTGCAATTAAATTAAATTCGGTAGGTAGCCATCAGATTATTTTAAATGTGAAAAACATATATGGCTGTGATAACACATCAAATCAAAATTTTGCATTGCACAAACCGGATGCAAAAATAGATGTTGCATCCAAAAAGATTTGTTTAGGAGAAAAGTTTTTTGTCAAAAACAATAGTATTTTTAAATACCCAATTTCCGAAAACCTATGGTCTATAAACGATAGCACAATCATTAACAACAGCAAAGACATTGATATAATTTTAAATAAAAAAGGGGCCTATAATATTGTATTATTTATTGTGGATGAAAAAAGCTGTAAAGACACGATACAACTTAGCAGAATAATTGCGGGTGATACAATTGCACCAAATTCCGAACCTATTTTAAGGGTGAGTTTAGAAAACAATCAAACGCTAGAACTGAAACACCTGAAACACAAAACAATTGATTTTGACCATTATGAAAT
The DNA here is from genome assembly GCA_041688295.1 of Bacteroidia bacterium. GTDB lineage: Bacteria > Bacteroidota > Bacteroidia > NS11-12g > UBA955 > JABMMZ01. Next base: position 3,034 of record JBDNIM010000349.1, on the reverse strand, counting down.
CTATTTATTAAACAACGGAACTTACAAAAAGTTATTTTCTCAAGAAAACGAAAACGACACGATACACTTTATTTCTGCTTTAAATGCGCTTCAAAAATCATACTGTTTTAAAGTAAATACGGTAAATTTCTGTAATAAAAAGAAAGATTTATATGAATTGTTGCCGCATTGTTCTGTTGAATCTAAAGCCGAGGGCATTGTTAACGCAAATGTTGTGAATTGGAACAAATATGAAGGTTGGCCTGTTGAAAAATACGAAATTTACAGAGAAAACAAACTCGAAAAAGGCAAATTTGATTATTTGGCAACTGTGGATGAAAATACAACTGCATACATTGATAGCAGCTTAGAATGTTTAACAGATTATTACTACAGAATTAAGGCACAAGAAAAAAACGGGCATAAAGAACACAGTTGGAGCGATACTTGCCGAGCAAAACCAATTTGGAAAAACAATGTGCCAGCCAATGAAATATGGCGAGCAACTGTTGAAGATGATTCTAAAGTCCTGATTGAATGGGTGTATCCTAAATCATACAAGGTTCCATTAAAATCATTGGTTTTAGAAAAATTTAACCTTAAAAATGGCGCAAAAACAAACTTTATTTTTGATTCAGGAAAGGACTTTTTTATGGATGAAAAAACAAAAGTTCATGAGGTGAATTATGTTTATAAATCAAGAGTTATTGATATTTTTAACGACACAAGTAACTTTGGAAACATTGGTATAAACATTTTACTAAAAACGCATTTTGACTCTTTGATTTACAGACCAAAACTAACTTGGAATACTTATCAAAAATGGAACGAAGGTGTTGACTATTAAATCATTGAAAGAAAAAACACACAAGGTTCTTATGAACAAATTGGCAAAACAGAAAATGAAAACGACAGCCAATTTATAGACAAAGATTTGCCATTAACTTGCACGCCAAACTATATTTACAGAATTGTTGGCATTAGAAATCAACCCATAAAACTTGACAGTAGTTTCATTGTAGATTCAATGTCTAATACTTCGGAAGTTTTTCCAAAATCTAAAATATTCATGCCAACTGCATTTTCTCCAGACAACAATTTTATTAACGAACAATTTGGACCTAAAGGCATTTTTATAAGAAAATATGAATTTGAGATATTTAGCCGTTGGGGTGAAAAACTTTTTGAAACCAATAATTGTCTAGAAAACCGGGACGGAAAATATAAAGGAGAAATATGTCAAGAAGGGGTTTATTTATACATCCTTAAAGCTTTAGGTTCAGATAACAAACACTATATTTTGAACGGGACTTTCACCTTGTTAAAATAAATTTTTGACACACAAATTTATTAATTAACTTTGCATGATGTTTAATATGTTTTTAAAAAAAACCGATTTTTTTTTACTCTTGATATCTTTTTTATTTTTTAATTCTTGTAAGCATGAGTTCGCAAATCCAAATATAGATTCCCCAACAGTCTCTGCTAAGTGCGACCCAGATACTGTTTATTTCGTAAATTCAATTTTGCCTATTATACTATCAAATTGTGCAATGAGCGGATGTCATGGCAACGGCTCATCTGAAGAAGGTGTTGAATTAAGCAATTACAAAAACATATTTAAAACAGGGAAAATAGTTTATGGGAACCCAGAGAAAAGCAAATTGTATCAGTCGATAGTTGGGAGTAACGGGAAGAAAACAATGCCTTCTTCTCCAAACAACCGTTTAAGCACTGATCAAGTTAATTTAATCAAAAAATGGATAGAACAAGGTGGAAAAAACAATTCTTGCGCAGACGATTGCGATTCAAGTCTATATACTTATTCAAATCAAATTGCGCCAATTATTCAAAACAATTGTTTAGGATGCCATAACACCAATAGCATTAAAATAGGCACCTATTCTGAATTAAAAACAGAAGTGGACAATGGAAGATTATGGGGTTCTATTAATCATAAGATTGGTTTTAAAGCGATGCCATCTGACGATACTAAAATAACTGATTGCGAAATAAAAAAAATAGAAAAGTGGATAGCCGATGGCGCACCTAACAATTAATATATGAAACACATAATTTATCTTACTTTTTCATTGTTTCTGCTAACAAGCTGCTACTATGATAAAGCACAAGAAATATATCCAACAACAGCTGCTTGCGACACAACAAATGTAAAATATGCCACACAAATTGTTCCAATTTTGAACAAAAATTATGCTTTATCAGGCTGTCATAATTCTATATCAAATGCAGCAGGCATTGCCTATGGCACGCATGCAGAAACCCTTATAACGGTTAATAACGGAAAACTAATCAATTCTATCAAACATGTTTCGGGGTTTTCTCAAATGCCAAAAGGCGGAGGCAAAATGAGTGATTGCGACATTAATAAAATTCAAAATTGGGTGAACAAAGGTGCTTTAAATAATTAAAAAAAATGAAAAAAATAATCATAGCCATTGTTATAGTTTTTGTTCTAGGCTTGGTAGGATATCTCTACTATGCTAGCGCATCAAAAGAGAAAGACCCGACCAATTCAAGCCATTCAGTTTCTATCACTGTTGATTCTTTGTGTTCCATTTTTGCAAACAATGAAGTAAAAGCAAATGCGTTGTATCTTGTTAAGGTAATTGACCTAAAAGGCAAAATTACTGATATTGAAAAAGACGAAAACAGATATTCATTATTTTTTAAAAACAAAGATGAATCGATTAATATCAGTTGTGAAATGGACACAACGCAAAACAACGAAATTTCTAATTTAAAGATAGGCGATGATATAAATATCAAAGGATTTTGCATTGGCATGCTAATTGATATAGAATTAAGTAAGTGTCGATTAATAACAACTAATTAAAAAATAACATTAAAGAAAATGAAAAAAATAATAACAATAGCATTGCTAATTAGCATAGCATTTAACATTAATGCTCAAAAATACATGACAAAAACTGGCAAAATCAAGTTTGAATCAAAAACGCCATTAGAAGACATTACCGCTGAAAACAGAAAGGTTGTAAGCGTTTTAGATGCAACAACTGGCGCCTTAGAGTTT
>JBDNIM010000348.1:0-10364 GCA_041688295.1 Bacteroidia bacterium | reverse complement strand
GGATACACAACATGGTTTTTTTCAAAAAAAGAATCATCTATTACTTTGCTTTGGTTTTGATTGTTTTTTCTATTTTTGGAATGCTGAAATTGCGTCCATTGGTGTTTATGGTTGATGATATTCCTCATAAAGACAAACTTTATCAGGATCTTCAGTTTATGCAAAGTAATTTTAAGGGGGTTATGCCTTTCGAAATTATTATTGACACAAGAGAGAATGACGGATTGAAGAATCCTGTTACTTTACAAAAAATATATAAACTCCAGAAGAAATTAGAAAACCAAGACAACTTTTCGAGAGCAATTTCTATGGTCGAGATTTTAAAATTTGCAAATCAAGCTTATAATGAAGGAGACCCTCGTTATTATAGATTGCCCAATAACATTGATTTGGTAGAAATTGCCAATTATTTACCTAAAGGAAAGGGAAAAAACAAGGTATTGAGATCTATGGTGGATAGCAATTTTAGAAAAGCCAGAATAAGTATTCAAATGGCTGATGTTGGGTCAGAGAAAATGGAGGAAATAAACAAAGAGGTTACTGAAATAATTTCAGATATTTTTCCTACCGAAGATTACGATATTAAGGTTACAGGCACATCAATTATATTTTTAAAAGGCAATAAGTTCTTGGTTAGCAGTTTGGTTCAGAGTGTTATTATTGCTTTTATAATCATTGCACTGCTAATGGGCATGCTTTTCACATCCTTCAAAATGATTATTGTATCATTGATACCCAATGTTATTCCACTTTTGATTACTTGCGGTCTTATGGGACATTTTGGAATTCCTTTAAAACCATCTACCATATTGGTTTACAGCATTGCTTTTGGCATATCTGTGGATGACACAATACATTTTTTAACCAAATTTAGACATGCCTTGAAAGACACAAAATTATCTGTTTCGGACGTTCTTTCCATTACAATTAAAGAAATGGGGCAAAGCATGATTTACACATCCATTGTCTTGTTTTTTGGTTTTATAATATTCACTTTTTCAAATTTTCAAGGAACCGTATCCTTGGGGCTATTAACTTCTGTTACACTAATAGTAGCAATGTTTAGCAATCTATTTGTATTGCCGGCTCTTATTATGAGTTTTGAAAAAGGATTAAACCCGAAAGACGAATTGAAAGAAGCAATAATTGAAATAGAAAATAAAGTAGAATAAAAAGAACATGAATAATAAAGAAGAAATTAAGTTTTTAAATGGCCCCCAATCTAGGTTTAAAGACTTTTTATTTGCCATTAAAGTGTTGAGAGAGTTTATTAAAGGCTTCAGGGTTTTGCATTTTGTGGGTCCATGTATTACCGTTTTTGGTTCTGCTAGATTTCATGAAGACCATCCTCATTATGCCACAACAAGAGAATTGGCTGGAAAAATTGCTAGAAAAGGCTTTACCATAATGACAGGTGGAGGCCCAGGGATAATGGAAGCCGCAAACAGGGGCGCAAGAGAAGTAGGCGGAAGATCAGTTGGTTGCAATATTGTTTTGCCTTTTGAGCAGTCTGAAAACCCCTATTTAGATAAATTTACCAATATCAAATTCTTTTTCGTGAGGAAGGTGTTGCTGCTAAAGTATTCTTATGGATTGGTGGCTATGCCTGGGGGGTTTGGGACATTAGACGAACTATTTGAGGTGTTAACACTCATACAAACTACCATGATAAAAAGGTATCCTGTAGTTATTTTTAATCGCGAATATCACAAAAAACTATTGGAATATATAGACGATATGTTATTAAATAAAACCATCAGTAAAGAAGATTTAGATTTGTTTTTAGTAACCGATGATATTGACGAAGCAGTGGAATATATTGTAAAAAACACGATTATACCATTCGAATTAAATAAAATAAAAAGAAACACATTTTTAGGAGAATAAAAAATAAATGAAAGATATAACAAGAAAACCTAGCGAATCGTTTACGATTATGAATGAAATTGTGTTGCCGAATGACACAAACACGCTCAATAACTTAATGGGCGGAAAGCTTTTGCATTGGATGGATATTGCCGCTGCCATTTCTGCTCAAAAACACAGTAATGCGATTGTAGTTACGGCAAGCGTAGATGGCGTTTCATTTAAAGAACCCATAAGATTGGGAGATGTTGTAACGCTTGAGGCTTATGTTACAAGAGCATTTAATACTTCAATGGAGGTCTTTATAGAAGTGTATGCGCAAAATATTCCAAGAGGTGAAAAATATAAATGCAACGATGCTTATTACACTTTCGTGGCTTTAGATTCTAGACACAAACCATCTGCTGTTCCACAAATTCAACCTGAATCTGAAGCAGAAATTAACAAATATGAAGGTGCAATTAGAAGAAGACAAGTGCGTTTAATCATGGCTGGAAAAATGCAACCTAATGACGCAATGGAGCTTAAAGCTTATTTTACAGACAAATAAAAATTATGCGTCTGTTTTAGGCGCACTTTCATCTGCTACTGCTGTTCCTAATATTTGTGGCTCAGTTTCGATAGGTGTAGGTGTTTTTTCTGCGCCATCAAATTTATCTTTGATATTTTCTAACACATCTGAAGCTTTGTCTTTCAATTCATCAAATTTGTTTTCTACTTTATCTAAATAAGGCTCAGCTTTCACTTTTAGCTCGTCAATCTTATTTTCCATTTTGTCTAAATAAGGTTCAGCCTTCACTTTCAGCTCATCAAATTTATCTTCGGCTTTGTCTATCCACTCCTCGGCTTTATCGCTGATGTTTTCTACCGCATCTTCTACTTTGTCTTTAAGGTTTTCAACAAAACCTTTTATTTCTGCTTTCACTTCTTTTTTTATTTCAAAAGTGGTTTCAGTAATAGTTGCGCTAGTTTTAGCAGCAGTTGTTTCAATTTGTTCTGGTTTTGAACCAAAAAAGGATTTAATTTTGTTTAAAATGCTCATTGTATTTTTTTATAGCTGACAAATGTAGGTTTATTTTATTAATGTAAAAAAAATAATTTATTGTTTATTTTTGGAATCTAGCCAATTTTTCAAAATTGATAATCCATTTTGGGTTAAAATGGCTTCAGGATGGTATTGAATGCCAGTAATTGGCAAACTATTATGCTCAAAACTCATACATTCATTATTTATGGTTTCTGCAGTTTGTTTTAAATCAGTTTTTTCTAAATTGCTCAAAACCAAGCTGTGATATCTGCAAACATTAAACTTTGCTGGTAAATTTTTATAAATGCCCAATTGATTGGTTTTTATTTCAGATACTTTTCCGTGCATTGGCAAAAAGGCGTGGCGCAAGGTGGCACCAAAAAATTCTCCCAAAGCTTGATGGCCTAAACAAACACCCAAAATAGGGTATTCTAAATAGCAAGTTTCTATAATTTTCATTAAATTTCCAGCATCCTGCGGCCTGTTTGGCCCTGGCGAAAGCACAATTTTATCAAATTCTAAGCTAAAAATGGATGCTGCGTCTATTGCATCGTTTTTCACTACAACAACTTTCTCTCCCAATTGCTCAAAATAATCTTTTAGGTTGAAAGTAAAGGAATCGTAATTATCAATAAGCAGCAGCATGGCTTATTTGCCAATGTAATTAGATGGCGTTATGCCCAACAAGTATTGTTTTGTATCATTGTCTATTTCAAGCGAATTTACAAAATTATGTATTTCTTGCTCGCCAATATGGCTATTGGTTCTTGTCAAATCTTTCAAAGCCTCATAAGGATTTGGGTAAGCAATGCTACGCAAAACCGTTTGAATTGCCTCGGCCACAACTGCCCAATTTTGGTTCAAATCTTGCGCTATTGCGGCTTGGTTCAAAATCAATTTGCTCATGCCTTTTGTTAAACTAGAATATGCAATTAAACAATGTGCAAAAGGCACTCCAATATTTCGCAAAACAGTTGAATCCGTTAAGTCTCTTTGCAATCTTGAAATAGGTAGTTTTGCAGACAAATGTTCAAATATTGCGTTGGCAATGCCTAAATTTCCTTCTGCATTTTCAAAATCTATTGGGTTTACTTTGTGAGGCATTGCGCTGCTGCCAATTTCGCCTGCTTTTAGTTTTTGTTTAAAATAATCCATTGAGATATATTGCCAAATATCTCTCGAAAAATCTATTAAAATCGTATTAATTCTTTTAAAAACATCAAACATAGCCGCCAAATTATCGTAATGTTCTATTTGTGTGGTTGGGAAACTGCGGTTCAATTTTAAAACATCATTCACAAAAGATGCACCAAAGGCATGCCAATCTTTGTTTGGAAAAGCTACGAAATGGGCATTAAAATTACCCGTTGCACCTCCAAATTTGGCAGAAAAAGGTATTTGATTCAATTGAAGGATTTGTGCATCTAATCGGGCAACGAAAACCATTATTTCTTTGCCCAACATTGTTGGACTAGCTGCCTGACCATGGGTTTTTGCCAACATTGGCAGTGCTTTGTATTGTTCTGCAATTTCAGAAAGTACATGTCTCACTTTCAATAACTCAGGATTGATAACTTCTGTTAAGGCATCTTTTAAACTTAAGGGAATGGCGGTGTTGTTAATGTCTTGACTGGTCAGCCCAAAATGTACCCACTCTTTAATTGCTCCAAGATTTTGGGTGTCTAAAAATTCTTTAATAAAATACTCAACAGCCTTAACATCATGATTGGTTGTTTTTTCAATGTCTTTTATCTTTTGCGCATCTTGTTCAGTAAAATGATGGTAGATATTTCTTAAAACATTTATTTCATTGCTTGTTAAAGGGGTTTCAAAACCTTTTATTTTTTGGCTATTTAAGAAAATTAGGTACTCAATTTCTATTAATACTCTGTATTTTATCAATCCATATTCAGAAAAAAATGGGGCTAAAACTTCAGTTTTAGAACCGTATCGTCCGTCAATGGGGCTTATTGCACTTAAATTGGTGAGTTGCATGCTGCAAAAATAACCCAAAATTGCAATAGTTTCTTAATTTTTAGTCAACGAGTTATGCCACCCAAATTGGACTTATCTGCCATCTAACAAATTGCCCAAACCGCCCAAAATTGAGCCTTCTTCTTTTCTTTTGAATCCACCGTAACTAATAATTTTTGAAGCCAATCTGCTGATTGGCAAACTTTGCACCCACACTTTTCCGGGGCCTTGCAAGGTTGCAAAAAATAAACCTTCGCCACCAAACATCATGTTTTTTATACCTCTTATAAATTGAATATCATATTGCACCGTGCTTTCAAAACCAACAATACAGCCGGTGTCTATTTTTATCATTTCGCCATGTTTCAGTTCTTTTTCCATCACATGGCCTCCGGCATGAACGAATGCCATGCCATCGCCTTCTAGTTTTTCCATTATAAATCCTTCGCCACCAAACAAACCGGTTCCCAATTTTCTCTGAAACTCAATGCCCACAGAAACCCCTTTTGCAGCACACAAAAAAGCGTCTTTTTGACAAATTACTTTACCATTCATTCTTGACAAATCCATGGCTATGATTTTGCCAGGATAAGGGGCCGCAAAAGTAACGGTTTTTTTCTCTCTTCCAGCGTTTGTAAAGGCTGTCATAAACAAGCTTTCGCCTACAATCAATCTTTTGCCAGCAGACATCAATTTACCTAAAAAACCGCCTGTTTCAGCACTGCCATCGCCAAAAATAGTTTCCATTTGAATGTCTTGGTCCATCATCATAAAACTGCCGCTTTCTCCAATAGCGGTTTCTTGAGGGTCGAGTTGAATTTCTACACATTGCATTTCTTCGCCAATAATGCGGTAATCTATTTCGTGGTTATACATGGCGCAAATTTGAAGATAATTTCGCTATTTTTTAATGAATTTAGATAAAAAGAAGTTTTTGGTGGTTGGGGGGGTAATAGACTAACTTATTATTTCTATTAAACAAAAAACATAAAGATATATGACATTAGAATAGATAGAATACTATTTTGGCCGAGGAGAAATGTTATCACTAAGTTTGCCAGTAAAAAAATTTCCCTTGGTTGTCAAAATGGCATACATAGTATCGATATTTTCAGAACTGTATTTTTCATAATAGGGAAACAAAAACATTTCTTTGTTGCGGAAAAGATATAATGTACCTTTTGTTAAATACCTACTAAGAACTAAAAATTCACCTTTTATTCGCCAGGTGCCAAAGTTTGAAATCAATTTATTGCAAAATCCATACCTAAATGTTGAGTCATAATTTAGCATAAACATCATAGAAGGCGCTTATTTGAAATAATCTTTACCAAAAACTTCTACGAGATATTTTTTTTGAGAAGAACTAGGTTTAGATGTGTAATAATTTCCGCAAACTAATTTGTTGTTATTTGAGCATGACTCAAATAACAACAAAAAGGAAGCAATGATACATGTTTTGATCATTGAATGTTTAACTTATTCAGAGCTTCATTTTTAGGTATATTTGAATACTCATTAATATCAGATTCAATATTATTTAAGATTACTTCTGTTTCATTCGTTAAATTATATGAACGAAAATTATTTTCAATAGACAAATCATGCATTATAATAGTTGGACAAAATTCATATCCATTCTCATCTAACATTGTTACACACTTTTCACCTGAAAAATATTTATATCGTAGCAGGTTGCAATGGTGCGGCCAAAAAAACACCCCCTAAATTGAATTAGGGAGTGTTTTCAAATTAAAATAAATAGTTTTCTAGTTTTCGTGCTTATTGCACAATTAGTTTTATGCTACCTCTGAACACTCCGTTAGATTTTAAGCTTACGAAATAAGTGCCCGATGCCCATTCTTTAACATTTAATTTTAAATTGGTTTCGTTAGCACTTACATGCTGTGTTGAAACTATTTTGCCGTTCAAATCAATGATTTCTATGTAGTTGTTTTCTAAATAACTGGCGTAAAATTGAATATTTACAAAATCTTGTGTTGGATTTGGCGATAGGCTAAAGTATGTAATATCAGCTTGTTCTATGCTGTTTTGGTTGTCTTTACATTTTGGAAGATAAACACAAACATCTTGCCAGCAGGTTTTGCCAGTAGCCGTGGTTATCAAAATTCTAAAACAGATAATACTGTCTCTAGGATTTGCATCCGTAAATGAAACATTGACTGTAGAAATGCCTGTTGCCACAGATAAAGGGCTAGGCGCGCCAAATGTTCCTGCGACAATTGGCAAAAAGTTAACTGTTGCTGGGGCTCCAAGTGTATTGTCTAGCGTTATATCTATACTATATGTAGAACCATTTACATCAAATTTCTTACATTTTACACACATGCCATACACGCCAAAACTACATTCTTTAGGACAGTTTTTGTATTGACTTTTTACAGAATCTTTGCAAATTTTATCTGTTTTTGGGTCAAAGAAGTTGAAGTAGAATGTTGTCAAATTTGTGTTAGGAGGCAAGTCAGTATATGTAAAACAAAGTATTTGGTTGCCATTATTTACAGTAAATGAATTTGGAACAAACGAACCCGAACTGTTATTAATGGTCATTATTGAACCATTGCTGCCGCCCCAAAACACATCTGCACATACATAGTAAATTGGATTTCCCGAGCCATCATAACCTGCGCAATCAAAAGATTTTATTTTAATACCTTTCTGGCAATTTTCACCACATTCCGGTAATGGAACGCAAATTATGGTATCGCATTTTTTCTCTCTGTTATAAATTACCACATTGAAACATGCAGAAGTATTGGTTGGTAAAACATCCGTGAAAGTAAAATTAATGGTATTTATTCCTAAAGCCAAAGTGCCGGGCGAAAGGGAAGAAATGCCACCTTGAGGCGAACTTACATAAACGCCCGCACCAGCTGCCAAATTGTTTGTTAACTGCATGGAAACATAATAGGTTTGTTGTCCTAAAGTATTTATAGGACCACATTTAATTTTAATACTCACATTGTTTAAGCATTTGCCACACGATATAAATTTGATATCTACAGCAGGCGACATTTTGCTACAGCCTTGTGTGGATGTTAGCATAACTGTGTAAGTGCCAGCTTTGTATAATGGAATATGAATTGTATCTGAGGTTGCCCATGATATTGGATTGTTATTGTAAAACCATTGATAAGCCGCATATCCTTTTGGCGCAAACCAAACTAATTTTTTAACAGTGTCGCAAATTGTATAACAACCTGAAACAAAACCACAAAAACTAGGCAAAGGATGAACGGTTTTTGAAGCAGAATTTCTACAACCGAAAGAATCTACAACTGTATAAACATAAACAGATGGGCTAGAAACCGCAATGCTATTTGTAGTTGAACCTGTGTTCCAATATTGTGCTATTATATTTGGCGAACCGCTTCCACCTGTAAGTGTGTGCATTATGCCTTCACATAGACTAGCACTAGGACCCACAAATACACTAGGCAATGGTTTAACAGTAAAATACAATGTATCCATTCCATAACATCCATCAGGGCTTTCTACACCAACAATCAGCGTATGATTGCCAACAGTTGGCGAAAAAATTGTTAAATTTGATGAACTTCCATAAGGATTGCCGTCATAAATCCATTTAATTAAGTATGGAGTGCTTGGATAGTTTACAGAAAATTGTGGATTGGTATTTTGGCAAACTATCGTTGGCCCTGTAATATCTGGTCTTGGATTAGGATTCACCAATACATTAATTGCATTTGAACGGGCAAAACAACCTTTAGAGTCTGTTATATCAACAGAATATTGACCTGTGTAAATGGCATTAATACTCGAAGTTGTTTGTGTGGTTGACCAAAGGGTTGAGAAACCCGGATAACCACCTATTATGCTTCTAACCAGTGTTACACTATTGCCTTCACAGAATGTTGTGGCACCCGCTGCTGTAATTATTGCAGATAATGTATTCGGCATCACTCTTACTGTTTTTGTTATCGAATCTTTGCAACCAAAATTATTTGTAATTCTAAGTTTTATGGTATAAAGACCAGCAACACTGTATGCTCTAATAGGCGAATTGATAAGCGAAGATGCTCCATCGCCAAATGTCCACGAACTGGCGTTGTACACTCCGGCTGATGTATTTGTAAAAGCAATTGGTGCATTTACACAAATAGAATCTGGGCGCGTGAAATTTGCCACGGGCAATGCAGGTACAATTAACGTTACATTTTTAACACAATTTCCGTTTACAATTAGCTGAAAATTATAAGTGCCAGGCGCTAGATTAATACTAGGATTGGCAGATGTGCTAAATGGCGCGTTACCGTTATAACTCCAAACATAAGATGGGGTAGGGAAACCAGATAGTATTTTAGTGGTATTAATTAAATTTATTGTTACCAAACTTGCATTGAAACAAGCAAAAGATGTATAAAAGTTTGCAATGTATTTAATAGTATCAACTCTCACTTTACATATTCTGCAAGAGCCGGTATTGGCTGAGTTTGGCACATTAACACAAAACTTAACTCTATAATAACCTGGCTCAGGAAAAGTATGTGACGCATTGTTTGTGAACGCTACATTAGGACTGCCAAAAGGATCATCAAAATTATAGGATGGACTAGATGCTCCTGATGTATAAGCCCCAACAAAGCTATCTTTGTTACAACCCTGTTTGATAATTTTGAAATCAACTGAATAATTAGGATTTGGTTTGCAAGGATTACACATAGTGTCTATCAAAATGATATTACTTTTGCCAACACAACCAAAGGTATTTGTAGCTTCTACAAAATAAGAACCAAGCGTGTTTCCTAAATAACTTGTGCCTGAACCAACCAATGTGGAAGGCGATCTAAACCATTGATATGTTGTGCCAATAACAGGAGCAGCAACATACATATTTACATTACCAATTGTTCCGCAAAAAATATTTGGGTCAGGGGTAGAAATAGAAACATTTGGTTTTGGATGAATAACAATGCTTGAAAATGCTTTTGCAGAACCAGAACAAGAGCCAGTATAAGTGGCTGTAAGGGTTATTATAAATGTTCCAGGACTGTTATAAATATGCGAAACCGAAGCACCTGTGCCAGTATTTCCATCACCAAAATTCCATGTAAAAGTTGCGCCTGTTGTTGGGGTTGAAAAAGAAGCAGTCGCACCCTGACAAACAGAACTTATTGGCGCAATAATAGGTGTAGGAGGCGCAGTAATAACAACAGAATAAAATGAAGTATTAGCAACTCCACAAACAGTTCTCACCAATGTTATAACAGCCGTTCCTGTCCAATTGTTCCATTCTATATTAACATTTGGTGTATTGTTTCCTGAGGTTACACTTCCTGCAATAGATGGAGTTATGCTCCAAACAAAATTGCTACCAGGCGAACTTGTAGAGTATGGCACCAAAGGCGTATTTGAGCAAGAAGTTGTTGTTCCACTAATAATTGAAGGCCCAGCAGGTAGGTTGCTATTAACATTATATGTTATTGCTGCCGATTTGCAACCCGTTTTTGGGTCT
>JBDNIM010000347.1:0-2111 GCA_041688295.1 Bacteroidia bacterium | reverse complement strand
GGCTTGTTCTATTCTATTATAATTGGGTTGTGTTGTATGTAATAAATCTGCCATTTCTTTTTGAGTTAAACCCTTTTGTTCTCTCAATTTTTTAATAAGTTCGCTTAGCATAATTGTTTTTATCATTTATTCTGATACAAAAATAGTAATTTTTGATATATTTATAAGTATTATTTATTAAAAAAGTCTGAATTTTGTAATTGCCATAAGGTTTGGCAAAAAAAAATAATTTATATGAGAAAAAAAATTTTCAAAATCGCAATCGCATTAATTTTAATGCTAGGTGTTCCTGAATCGTTAAAAGCACAAGTTGCAGGAGGAAATTATTGTCCACCTCAACAATGTCAAAATTGTGTGACAATTACTTTTGAACAAGATCCAAATTTAAATTGCCAATTTTATTATTATTGGCAATTTACGGGTAGTCCAACTTGTGGAGATCTTTTTGCTTGGGAAACAACACTTGGTACAACCACGGTTACGGCACCATGCTTGAGTTGTTATGATGGACCATGCAGATGCCCAAAAAGATTAATTCTATCAAGCGGCCCAATTAATAATGCGGTGCAATTAAATGTTACTGATATTACGGATCCATCCACTTTTCCTCCAGGTCCTTACCCTTATGTGATAACTCAAACTGTTTTTGTTCCAAATTGTGGAGGTGGGATTACAGTTACGATTGAAATTACTGTAACGGGGCCATTAACCGCTAATTTTAAAATCATGTAAAAATAATTAAAGTGGGATTAATTCCCACTTTTTTTATATCTTTGCATTTATAAATAGTGAGAATTTTAATAATTATATTGCTAATTTTATCAAACCCATTATTCTCTCAAAGATTTAATGAAAACTGGATAATGTCTAATCATTTGGGATTAAACTTATCTGACACCCCAAAGATTTTCAATAGCTCCTTGAATCAATTTGGCAGTGAGAATCGTGCAAGTATCTCAGATGAAAATGGCAAACTATTAATTTATACCAATAACATTCAAGTTTACAATCAATTTGGGAGCGTGATTTTTGATTTAGTTCAATACCCTAATAATATACAAAGTTATTCATTTATCATAAAAGTACCAGAAAGCAATAATTTATATTATTTAGTTCAATATCCTAATTCTAATTTTAAAGAGAATATTAAATATTATGTTATTGACATTACTGGAAATGGCCGATTAATAAACACTTATTCACTAAATAATTTCCCTTTTAAAGGAGTTATTAAATTTTATATATCAAAAAAAGCCAAAAAAAGTTGGATGATATGCTACAATCTTCATGACAGCTCTTTAAGTTCTCATTTAATTACAAATTTGGCAATAAATCAAACAGTAACTTCTAAATTAAAAATAGGTATTGGTATTAATCAATTTGGCAATAGTTTTTTATCAAATTTACATTTAAAAATATCCCCCGATGGAAATTTTATATCTTGTTTAGTTTTTAATACGAAAAGTTCGTCAATTTTTACAAATTATATATTCTATGACCTCTTGCTATTAAATTTTAATAAGTTTGATGGAAAGTTAAGTCTTTTAAAAAAATATATTATACAAGATTCTAATGGAACTAATTATGTAGAGTTCTCTTCGTCTTCCAAAAAATTGCACATTTTTTACAATGTCGCTATCACCCAAAACTTCAGTTCCAAATCTGTTGTAAAAAGAATAGATTTAAAACAATTAGATACGAGTAACCCTAAATTGGTTTTTGATTTAACAATAAATTCTATCAATGATTTTTTTTTATTAGACGCTCCCAAAAACAGATTTATTGTATATCATAGCAGCCAAAATATTGTTGCTTTAAGTGCTGTGCAATTAGACAAAAAAGATAACATTATTTCTTTAGATACAATATTAGTTCAATCGCCACTTGCACTTGCAGGAACTCCTTTTTTTGATCGTAATAAGTTTTATTTTTTAGGACGCAGCTCGTTCCCCAATCTACCTGTTTATGATTTAGAACAAAACCTCACCCATCGGCCTCAAATTTGCATCAACGATACCTTTAAAATCAAGCTTGATGGCAGCTTTGCCGATAGTGTTGTTTGGCAGTTTGGAGATGGCACACAGATTGTTTCCGACAGCTATTCCATCTTT
>JBDNIM010000346.1:0-2994 GCA_041688295.1 Bacteroidia bacterium | reverse complement strand
CTCATCTCTGCTAATATTCCATTTTTCAGCAACATTTTCGGCTGTTTCTCCCATCGTATATGGGTGATAAACACTAGCTAAATATGGGTTTGTAAACCTCCAGCCAATTGTTGTGTCGTGAATTTCGCTATTTCTACCGTAAGCTGATTCTGATTTTGGCATTACAAAAGGCGCCCTAGTCATGCTTTCTGTTCCGCCCGAAATATACAAATCACCATTGTTGCCTTTTATTTCTAAAAAAGCATTTCCGATGGCTTGCAAACCGCTAGCACACAATCTATTTACGGTGTATCCTGAAACACTCACTGGCAATCCTGCCATTAATGAAGCCATTCTCGCAACATTTCTGTTGTCTTCGCCCGCTTGGTTGGCAGCGCCCAAAATCACTTCTTCTGTTTCGTTAAATGGAATATTTTTATTTCTTTCAATCAAATGTTTAATAACATAAGCAGCCATATCATCTGGACGAATATTCGCCAATGCTCCTGCATATTTTCCAACGGCTGTTCTAACAGCATCCAAAACAAATACTTCTTGATTCATGGCGCAAATATAATAAGAAATTTTTGAGTTGATGAGTTTATCCCAAATAATGTATTTGAAATTAACCTTAAGATATTCTTTTTACTTGAAAAAGTTGCGAGGATTAATTTTATTAATAATGAGTTGGTTGAAATCTTCAGAAAAATTAAACCTATAAATTAAATAAATATATGATAAACCTAAGATAGAAGTCCGAATAATGCCATCAACAATTGGATTTGGAAACCAGTTACCAATAAATGTAATACTTAAAAACAGTGCAAATAAGAGGACTATTTTCAATTGTTTGGCTTCAAAGGGATTTATTTTTAAGTATTTTTGAATTAAGATTAAACAAAAAGAATTTAGCAATAAAATGGCTGTCATATTGCTAAATGCGCCTCCCAAATAACCATATTTTGTTATAAAATAAAAACTCGACCAAATGGCAACTATGCTATTGAAGAAAATAATTATGGGCACCCATTTATAAAGCTTTGAATTGGAAACAATAGGGCTGTATAAACAATTAACAGAATCAAGGATTTTTGCCATTCCTAAAACAAAAACTACCCATTTCCCTTGTTTATAATAATCGCCTTGCGGCATAAGTTCAAAAAGGTTGTCTAAATTCATCCAAATTAAAATAAACAGTAAACTTGAGGTAATTAACTGTATGATGCCATTTATTTTGTGAATTATTTTTATTTCTTTAATATAGTTTTCCTTAAAGTGTTTTGAAATTATGGGCACAGAAATTTGCAAAATGGTGCGTTTCGGAATTTCTATAAATGTTGCCAAATTAAATGCTATGCTATAAATAGCAACAAAACCGAGGTTCTTTTGGATACTGGAAACAAGAAAAAAGTCTATTTTTGGAATGACCAACGAAGTCAATGACGAAAACATCAAAACCAAAGTAAATAGCATGATTTCTCTCACAAGTTTTTTGTTGTTTCTTAAAAAATCAAAATCTGGTTTAAGATTAATTTTAGTAAGTTTTCTAATAAAAATAATATTAATCGTTAAACTTGTTAAATACGATAAAACAATCATCCAAATACAGGTTACGAAGTCAACATATTTGAAATAATACATTGTGCCAGAAAAGATGATTAAAATACGCATAATCACCTCTTTGGAGAGATTGGTAAACGCAATTCTGCCATGATTGGCGCTTATTGCTTCCGTAATAATCATATAAACATTGGTAATGATTAAAAGCGATAGGATATGAAAAAGGGATTGATATTTTAAAGCATCTTCATTAATAAAAGTAAAAAAAGCATTGCCAAAAAAGAAAAGTAAAACTGAAAGCATTAAAATTCCAACGATTGGAAACAAAATAGTCCAAAAGAAAAATCCATGGTGCTTTTGGTCTTCTGTTCTAAAATATGGAAAAAAACGATTGATACTGTAATTGGTTCCCATTAAGGCGAAGGCAGAAAGCGTTGCCCCCAATTCGATAAAAATTCTAACTGCGCCTAATTCAACTGGCTTAAAAAACAAAGGAAACAAAAAAATAGTGGAAATAAAGCCCAAAATAACCCCAACATAATTAGAAACAGATGCTTTAAAACTTTGCCTTGCGATAACTCCCATAAAATTGTGGCTTCAAAAATAAGTAGTTTGTTTGGTTTTGTTTGCTTAATTCTATAAAAGGTTTCATTAGAATGTTTAAATAGTTAAATTGAATTTTTTATAATTTTCTTAAGCCAATATTATATTTATGTGGTTTTTCAATTGATTGATACCAATTTAATAAATAGAATCACTTAAAATGTAAAACAATTTTGATTTTTTTTACCATCTTTACTGTTCTTGTTTTTTTTCTTAAAATTGAATTGAAAATCATTTAATAAAATACCTATAAAAAAATCTAAATCCCTTGCTTTGTGTTTAGGAACAAAGTTTACAATATTTGCAGTGCCTAAATACAAAGGTCCTAATCTTAAGTTAAAACCTTGCCTAAATGCGCTGTAATCATAAATGATGCCAATAGGCATTAATATTTCAAACCATTTCTTTTGGTATCTGGGCGAAATCATTAAAAAGCTTTGTTCTCTTGTATTTTTTGAATGTTTGACTCTTAAGCTTTGAATCAGTTGTGTAGATATGAATAAGTTTTTTTTAATTTGATAATCTGCGTTTAAACCTATTCTTGAAGGCAATCCAACATTATAATTTCTTCTGTAAGAATTTCTGATAGTAAATAGATTTGATATTTGTGTTGAAATTTGTTCCCAATCAGTTCTGTCTAAATTATTATAATCAGAAGAGTTAATAATTTCTCCATTTGAAATGCTATTTTCATGAATTAATATATTTTGATATTTAATATAACCTATATCAAGAATTGAAAAACCAAGCTTTAAAAAATAATCTTTATGATTTTCATGGTAATTAAAGTTTCTTTTGCTTGTTTTTTTGTGAAAAACATAAGTGATACCTAAGTCAGCAGAAAATCCTTTG
>JBDNIM010000345.1:0-6592 GCA_041688295.1 Bacteroidia bacterium | reverse complement strand
GGCACATCATTTTGCCAGTTTAAAATAAACTTGGAACCTGGCGCAAGATTATTTTGCAAACCAACAACTTTAATTTGAGATTGTACATTATAGCCGGAATCCGATAGTGAAAAACTTGAGACAATCTCGGAATTGTTTTCGCCTAGCATTTTAAACGCTATTGTTTTACTATCGCTGCTTAACAAAGTCCAATAAAAATCGGATGATTTAATTACACTCGACTTAGAATTAAAACTTATATAATTATCACTATTAAATTGTCCTAATAAATAAACAGGTTTTCTACTATCTGTTTTAAATTGTTTTAATTGAACTTGTTTTATGCGACCGCCTTTATTAGTTAAAGTGATTTTTAAGTTTTTATTTTCAATGTAAAATAATTTTTCTTCGCCAATTACTTGATTTGCCAAAGCTCCATATTGTGCTTTTAGTGCATTTGTATCGTTTTTGAAAATATTTCTTAAACTGTCTTTAACAAAGTTTGCTCTTTTTTCATTTGAAAGAAAACTGTTTGCATCATTTTGTTTAACCAATTGAATAGAATCTGCATATCTTTTTTGCAAAGCCAATTCTTTTTCGTTGGGTTGGTTAATAAAGTAGTATCCAATTAGTAATAAAAAGATTAAACCGAGACCTATTAGTGAATTTTTATCCATTTTTTTTAGAGTATTTTACAGGGCTGCAAAGGTATTCTTTTAGAATTAAAATTTACATATTTTACAATAAATAAAGTTTAATTCCTTTTTATGTAAGACAAACAAAAAAATCAGGTTAAAATCACTCGCTTATGAGCTACAAGATAATGCCGAACAACCTACCTTATTATCGGCCCAATTTGGTCTTTTCTGAAACCATTGTTCGTTTTCTGGTTGTTCGTTGTATGGCTTTTGAAGTAAATTGTAAAAGGTGTTAATCAATTCATAATTGCCTTCATCCGCCTGTTCTATAGCCATTTGCGCCATATAGTTTCTAAAAATATATTTAGGATTAACAGCATTCATTTTTTCAGTCCTTTCTTCATTTGGCAAAAACTCTCCTTTCAAAACATCAATGTAAAGCAAAATAAAATCATTTATATTCTTGTATTTAGGATGTTTTTGTTCTTCCAAATTATAAAACGCATCTTTTAATATGCTCCAAAAATCTGAAGTTTCTTTATTAATTTTAGATAGTTTTCTGAAAAATATTGTGTAATCTATTTCCGCTTCTTCTAGCGAAACTTCCAATGTTTGCAAGTCTATTTTTGCTTTGTTTTCTTCTGAAAAAATACCAAGTTTTTCAAACATCATATTAGAATAGGCTTTAATATACTGTTTTGGGAAATTGTTTAAAATTTCCTCTAATCCTTTTGCCTCTTTAATCAATGGAAATAAAGCGTTTGCCAATTGGTATAAATTCCAATGAATTATTTCTGCTTGTTTTCCATAAGCATATCGGTGGTTTTCTCTATCGGTGGTGTTTGGTGTCCAATTTGGGTCAAAGTTTTCTAACCAACCATACGGGCCGTAATCTATTGTGATGCCATGAATAGACATGTTATCGGTGTTTAAAACCCCATGCACAAAACCTGTTCTCTGCCAATGAACCACCAATTGAAGCGTTTGTTCGCAAATAGTCTTAAAAAAGTGGAGGTATTTTTCCTCTGAATGGAAATCAATGTCTTTAAAAAAATGTTGAATGGTGTAATCAGCGAGTTTTTTGAGCGTGTCAATATCATTTTGCGCTGCCAATATTTGAAAACTTCCAAAGCGAATAAAGCTTTCAGCCACTCTGCAAACGATTGCGCCTTTTTCGTAAGCGGGGTTTCCATTGTATAAAACATCTCTTAAAACCTGATTGCCAGATAAGCAAAGCGAAAGCGAACGGCTAGTTGGTACGCCTAAATAATACATGGCTTCGCTGCATAAATGTTCTCTAATGGAGGAGCGCAAAACTGCCAAGCCATCTGCATTTCTTGAATAAGGTGTTTTTCCAGCGCCTTTTAGTTGAAAAGTGTATAATTGATTGTTTTTTTCTATCTCAAATAAGTTGATTGCTCGGCCGTCTCCAAGCTGACCCGCCCAGTGGCCAAACTGAAACCCACCATAACACATGGCGTAAGGCGCAGTTTCGGGCAAGGTTTCCTTGCCCGAAACCCAATTTAGAAAAGGTTCACTATTAATTGTTTCTTCGTTTAATTCAAATGTTTTTGCAAATTCTAAAGCACAATGCACCAAAATAGGGTTGTGGGTTGGGGTAGGAGAAACAAAAGAAAAGCATGCGTTTTTTACAGGTCT
Organism: Bacteroidia bacterium; assembly: GCA_041688295.1. GTDB lineage: Bacteria > Bacteroidota > Bacteroidia > NS11-12g > UBA955 > JABMMZ01. Next base: position 4,316 of record JBDNIM010000345.1, on the reverse strand, counting down.
GATAAAGTTTTTAAGTTCTTTGTCGGCAGGTAAAGCATTGGAAAATATGTTTTTAGGATGGAAAATCAAGGTTTTTAAATTGAATTTCAAAGGTAAGACTTATTTGATTGAAATAAAAAAGACTCATTACATTATTAAAGTTTTAAATTTAAAAGTGCCCCCCACAGTTTCCCCCAAAAACAAAAAAGCTTCAAATTTAATTTGAAGCTTTTAGCCTTTTGTAGTCCGTAGGGGAATCGAACCCCTCTGTCTGAGATGAAAACCCAGTATCCTAACCGATAGATGAACGGACCTTGTTTTTAGGACTGCAAAAATAAACAAAAAAATTAAACTTCAAAATATTTTTTAAGAAAAAAATAAAATTATCTTTGCAGCACAAATTTTAATATAAAAAACACAAATGATTAGAGTAGCTATTAACGGTTTTGGCCGTATCGGACGCTTGGCTTTTAGAGTAATGAGTCAAAGAAATGACATTGAAGTTGTTGCAATTAACGATTTAACAGACAACAAAACGCTTGCACATCTGCTTAAATATGATTCTGTGCATGGAAAATTTAACGGTACCGTTGACTTTTCTGACAGTGCAATTATCGTAAACGGCAAGTCGATTGCTGGTTTGGCTGAGAGAGATCCTTCGCTTTTGCCTTGGAAAGCAATGAATGTTGATGTTGTTTTGGAATCTACAGGGAGATTCACAGATAAATCTACTGCTATGGCACATATTGATGCTGGCGCAAAAAAAGTTGTAATTAGCGCGCCTGCAACAGGCGATTTGAAAACAATTGTTTTGGGTGTAAATGATGAAATATTAGACGGCACCGAGCAAATATTGTCTAATGCATCTTGCACAACAAACTGTTTGGCACCAATGGTGAAAATTATTGATGAGCTTTGCGGCATTGAAAATGGTTTTATGACCACAATTCATGCTTACACAAGCGACCAAAATCTACAAGATGCCCCACATAAAGACTTGCGTAGAGCGCGTGCTGCTGCATACAGTATAATTCCTACAAGTACTGGCGCTGCAAAAGCTGTTGGTTTGGTTATGCCACATTTGCAAGGCAAATTAAATGGAAATTCTATGCGTGTTCCTGTGCCTGCCGGATCGGTTACCGATTTTACTTGCAATGTAAGAATTGCAAAAACAAAGGAAGAAATTAATGCCGCTTTCAAAGCAGCCTCTGAAACCAATCTTAAAGATATTTTAGAATATAATACTGACCCTATTGTTTCAATAGATATTGTTGGCAATGCACATTCTTGTATTTTTGATAGCGATTTAACCATGGTAATTGGCAATAGCATTAAAGTGGTTGGTTGGTATGATAACGAAGCTGGATACAGCAACAGAGTTGTTGATTTGATTGCTAAAGTGGGGAAATAAAACTTTTAATATTAACATATAAAATGCTTGTCAACAGTTTGGCAAGCATTTTTTTTTGGGGTTTTTTTGATTTAAGTTTTTCGCAGTTTTGTGCGGAATGTATAGATAAGCGTTTCTAGGTTCTTGACACAATTTCGCACGAAGCTACGGTCTCGGCTCAGCCGAGACGAACTGATAGAGCCATAAAATAGCAATCGCCTAATATGATTATAGAAATTACAATAGAAAACAAATAAAGCGAGAAAAATATCATATCCTTAATTCATATAAAGGTGAAATAGAGCATGTAAAAATAAAAAAAATGACTAAAAAAGTGTGAAATTTGTCATCGAGAAAGGGGGCTTTTTTGTTGAAACCTCAAAGGCAACTCTGAGGATAAAATTACCCCTTTCTCCAAAAACTTAGCTCACCGAAGCTATCTATTAACAAAAAAGAGGATGGAATGGCGGAATGCGGGGTCCAATAACTGGCAAGGCAGCTACCTAGCGGGGCGGCATTAAGTGCAATTTCAACATAGGTAGTATAGTGGTTGAAGTTTTGCACTTTTGTGCTTAGCTTATTGTCAATTTGCCCATCATCGGCTATGTTTTCAAAAAAAGGATTGAAATAATAAAACCCATCAAATTGCCCAAACGGAACCTCTGTAATATTCATATTTAACAAACTAACCGATGTTTTTTTTGTCTGCTTTAAAATGTTTTGCCCAACAAGGTGCAATGATTGCCTAATTTCTATTCCCGTGAAATGCATGTTCGATAAATGGGCACCCACAATGCAAAATTTGCCAACGCCAGAGCCAATATCCAAAACATTTGAGACATTGTTTTCTTCAAAAAAATCAATGCTTCTTTCAATAATATCAATTGGCGAAAAATGGATATCCGCCTTTTGCCTTAATTCTACAGGCAGCAAAGAATCAAAATCTTTGTCGTTTTTAAAACTGATAGACATTCAATTTTTCACCATTTATGACTGTCGTCATTGAGCCATGTTTGATGAATTTTCATTGTTTTTTCAATCACATCTCGCACACAGCCGTTGCCTCCCTTAATTGGCGAAACATAATTGCATATTTTTAGCACATCAATAGCCGCATCTTTTGGGCAAGCTGCTACCCCAACCATTTTTAAAATCGGAATATCGGGCATGTCGTCTCCCATGTATAAAACCTCGCTTGGTTTCAACTTGAATTTTTGTAAAAAATCATTAAAGGCTGCCTCTTTGTGTTCCTGTCCGGTGTAAATTTCTTTAATCCCCAACATCTCAAACCGCTTAACAATGCCACTCGATTTTCCACCAGAAATAATCGCCATGTGATACCCGTTTTTTGCAGCGTGTTGAATCGCATAGCCATCTTTTATATTGAAATTCCGAAGAAAAAAGCCATCTTCTGTAGCCAATACGCTACCGTTTGTCATCACCCCATCAACATCAAAAACAAAAGCTTTGATGGTTTTTAGTTTTTCGTGTATTAATTCCATTTCTTTATTTAAATAATTGTTTTGATTCGTCAAAAATAATATCTGCCACCATGTCAGCCCCGTTGTTAGAAAAATGATAGCCATCATAAAAAAACCTTGAATCTTGAGGCATTCTTTGGTTCAAATCGATGACATAAACCCCTTGTTTTTTCCCCACAGCAAGAGTTTTGTTATTATAAAGGTCTAATAATTTGCCCATCCAATTACCGTTCTTGTTACCTGTTTTTTTATTCCCAAAATAAACATCAGTAAACACATCGATTGTGTTTTCAAATAAAATGGATTGGGTAATCAAAACGAGTTTAATCTTGTTTTTCTTGCAAATTTTTATAATTTCAGTTAATCTTTTTTCATACCCTTTAACAAAAGGCTTTTCTTCCAATAACGATTTTTTTATTTCCGAATCACTAAAATCTATCTTTTCCATTGCTCCATAGTCGCTAACAATTTGATGGTTAAACCCTGATTGAACTGCTAATTCTACCCGTTTTAAATTTACAATTGTAGCCGGAATTTCAAATTGGTTGTATAATTTTCGCCAAAAAGAAATCTTTTTATTTTCAAATCTATTATTTGTGTCTAGGCTAATATCGTTCAGCCCACACATCAAAAAAATCATATCAGGCTTCAGTTTCAAAATTTGTGAATTCAATAACTCAAGGTGCCCTCGCGTTGAGTGGCCGTCCATTCCAGCATTATTCAGCCAAATATTTTTGTTTTTAGCGAACAATTTATTTTTGAGCAAAGCAGGCCAATCTTTTCCATCCGATAAATAAAAACACTCTGTTGTGCTGCCGCCCATGCAAATAATTTTCTTTGATTTTGTTTCAGGTAATTCATCGCCCCTAAAACCCAAGCTGTTTTTTGAATGAAAAATATGCGAGTCAATAGCATTGGTTTGGTTTTGATTAATTTCATAAACTACATTTTTAGGCATCAACACTTTGTTGTGTTTTATTCTTGTAGAAAAAGGGTTGTAAAACTGCAAAAAAACTTCCAGTCCAATGATAATAATCATTAAAAAACGAAAGATATGCCATATAATTCTCACTCTTGCAAATCTATAATTTTTTTGTTTAGAATTACACATAGTTTTTAGTAATTTTGCGACTATGCAAAAAATCACACAAGTATTCAAACAATTAGGTTTAAAAAAAGAATGCGAAAGCGTTTGCACAGGCGTTAATTGGATAAATGCAGTTGCTTCAGAAAAGCGAACAATTATATCTCCCGTTGATGGCGAAAAAATTGGAACTGTTAATTATGCAACCACTACAGAATATGAAGCAATTTTAAAAAGATCCAATGATGCAAAAAAAATTTGGCAAGCTATTCCTGCACCCAAAAGAGGCGAAATTGTTAGACAATATGGCAATGTATTAAGAGAAAATAAAGAAGCCTTAGGGACAATTGTAAGCTATGAAATGGGCAAAAGCCTGCAAGAG
>JBDNIM010000344.1:0-4427 GCA_041688295.1 Bacteroidia bacterium | reverse complement strand
CCACCTAAGTACAACTTTATTAGAAGAATATTTTCCAATAATGGCTATATAGTTAGTCTTAATTTGGTTGGTATCTTGCGCATATATTGAATGGCAAACTGTTGTTACAAAAACGGATATTATTAATAATTTAATTTTTTTCATTGTATTTATCTTACTGGTAAAACGATATTAAAAGTGTGACTTGGCCCACCATCTGGACCTTGACAAGTGGGAGGATTGTAAAAGACATTTACAGGATAGTTGCCAAAAATCAAGCGTATATAGGGCTCATAAAATACGGCTTCTAAATATTGTATTTGAGTACTTGTTAAAAACTCGGGGTAATAATAAGCAATAACAGATCTAGCCATATTTCTCGACTCTATTCTATTGAGTAATGTTTGTGTGGTCAGTCCATAAAAAATAGGGATATTGTTGTTAGATGTAGAATTACTTCTTCCATTTGATAAAGCACCAAATTTACCGGTTGAAGAAGTTCCCATTGGAGTAAAATTAGAACCATTAGCTAGTTGTCCTGGATTTTTCTCACCAAAACTCAAAATTGGTTTAGGCACGTAACTTAAATTAAAAGATACAGGCCCTCTGGGAGGTGCGCCATATCTGCGTGTTCTAAAATTAGTGTTTACAGAAGCACTCTCAAATCGTTCTGAAACCAGCCAATCTTTAAAACCATAAATAAAATATTGCTGTCTTTCCATCCAAATATTATTTCGGGTATTCCAAACTGCGTCAAAAGAAATTAAAGGCATATTAATTCTATCAACTCCTTGTTGAGTATAAACCATAGGTTTGACATCGAATTGGTCAAATCCTTCGCCTGTAAAAATCTCATCAATCGACTCCAAATCACCCCAAGCTATTTTTTTGGTTTCAATTTTTGTCATCGCCCTAAATTTTTCTGCCACAGAATTAAACTCACTTGTTTTAAAATGAAAGGTATATAAAATCGTCATTTCTTCTTCTCTTACTGTGATTCCGCTCATACTTTTGTTGGAGGTTTCAATTGTAGAATTTCCAATCCTTTGAGAATTCATTGATTGACGAATAGTGGGTGATGATTTAGTGCTAAAACCTGAAGAAGAGGCACTTCTACTAGCTGCAGAAATTGTATTTTGTGCAACAATCTCTACTTTGTAAACTTTATTGTTTTGCAAAGCAGGAATATTGAACGATAAATTATTTGTTAATACATTATTTAAAATGGCTTCTTGCGGTGCACCTCCATCAACAGGCGTAAATACCACCTTGTATGTCCAAGAATTGCCTCGTGTATTTGGTCTGTCAAACAAATGTCTATAATTTATTTTCAGAGCTAAAACACCCACTTTACATTCTTGCTGTAAAAAGAATCTTTGGTTGTGATAAGGGAAAGAATACAATACATCTTGCTCTCTAATTTTATTGGGTCGTGCGCCAGTTACAAAAGCTGTCATATATCTTTTAGAAATTTCTCTGTTTTCCAAATCTTTACTTATAGCCCAAGCACCGCTTTTAGATTCTTCTGCAACAGCAGTTGTTTGCCAAGTATGTCCTGTATTTGCTAGCAAAAAAGTATCTGGATAAAATGTAATTAAAGTATTATTTTCCGATAAACGTTTATTGCCACCCACAGGTCTATTGCCTCTAATTACATTCAATTTTGTTTCTTTTTCCTTCACCCTAAATGTTCGAACAATTGGTCTTCCATTCATATCGGGGCTAGAAAGAGAAAATTCCGTATTTAGTGAATAATTGTATAAAGCTGTTGGTGCGACACCACAATCTACATTTCCGGTAAAAGATTCAGGCGTTAAAACTGCCACAATCTCCTGTCCTCTTAAAGGATTTTCTACAGGTGGCACACATTTTTGCCCTTGGCTAAATGCAAAATGTCAATTGCCTTGCACAGCTCCGTTTAAAATGCTAAATCTACCTGCAATTGCACCTTCCACCCAATTCGGATTAGGAAATCCACCTTGTAAATAAGCAGCTGCTTGTACATTTAGAATTTCAAATCTACCTTTTACAAAAAACAAATCTACAAATAATCCCATTGAAGCTTCAAAATATCCAAAAATTTGACCTCTTGCATACCATCCATTGGAACCCATTATTTCACCAGGAGCCATTCCTTCGCATCGGGTAGTATATTTTTTTACAGATAAATCAAAGCCAAAGCCTAAAGCAATTCTTGCATAAAACGGCATAATTTCTAATGATAAAGGACCGATATCCAAACTTGTACCCATAGCAAATCCGTCTCCCTTCTCTAAATTTGTAATATCTCTTTCAATATTAATAGGATATCTCATTTCATTAAAAGCCCTTTGAATTTTATCTGGCAAAGGAGGCATTGGTGGCAAACCCATTCCTACCATAAAATAAAAACGAGCCTCAGCTATTCTGGTTGAACCAATTTGTAAACGCAATCCAACAGGTAAGGTGGGTTGGCCTACAAAAATATGCCAAGTGCGTGGGCTTACATATATTTCCATTCTACCTGCTAAGTTATTTGGATTTACACCCACTAATATGCCTGCAACATTGACATATACGCTAAAATTGGCTTGAAATACCTCTTCAACAAAATTGTAATTTACTTCAAAATCGGCAGCCACGGCAGCATCAGCTCTGTTATTGCTTTCGGTCATAAACATAAAATCACCTCTTAAATAAATGCGTTCTATACCACCAGTTCTTTCTATAAATTGTGCGCCCAAAGTTATTAATCCGTGGTAAGCAGAACTTCCGCCTGTGGCGCCAATTTTTACCATTACTTTAAAACCTAAGCCAATTGCAATGTTTGGCACATAGCTCGTTCCGCTTGATGTAGCTCCCGCAGTGGCACTTTGAGGGCCAGAAGTATTGGTAATGCTACTAAATGAAACAGGTGCAGGTTCGCTCATGTGGTACCACGCGCCACCACCCAATCCTCTTAAATCAACCCCTGTAAATAAGGTTACACCTGGGCTCCAAGTAGCCATGGCATCTACATACCAATATCTAAAACCTCTCACCTCGCCAAATTGTACCGTAGCAGAAACACTAATCATGGGTTGCATTTCTACTCTTAAATAGCCTTTTATCCCTTTGCCAAAAACAGGATGGCTGTTGTAAAATGCCAAAGCCCCTTCTATAGTTACACATCCAACACTTCCGCCTATAGCAATACTATCTAAATTAATACCCGAAAATGTCCAGCCTTGTCTTTCGCCAGATAATTGCAACTTACCCAATAAAGCAATTTTCCCTGAGGCACGAAAGCCACTGCTTTCGCCAGTTAAAGAAAGATTTAAAACAAACTCAATTCCAAATCTTGAACCTGGACTTTGGTCAAATTCCATCATACTTGGCCCTTCTCTACTTGTAATATTAATACCCGAAATACTTAATGGAAAACCACCTGCAGAATGTTGTTCGCTTGCAAAAGCAAATGCACCGACTGAAATATAATTGGGGCCTCGACTGCTTAACCTAAAATTTTGAAAATGAATACCTCTAAAGCCTAAACCTTCTATTTGTGCACCACCGCTTCCACCTCTAGTACCGCTAATACTAATATCACCAGATAAATCTGTTGAAGCAGCAAAACCCTCTCTATCAGCAATAATACTGATGCGAGAAGTTGGCAAAAGCATTAAATCACATTCCCATATTTGAGCTCTAAAACTATCTTTTGGCTGAATTCTAAATTCAAAAGAAAATTCGCCAGCCGAACTTCTATTTAAAGAAGCATTGTATTTTAGCTCATCTCTATCTGAAATAGGCAAACGAATTTCTCCACTTAACCCCGCATTTCTAAAGTCATTACTTACCATAGATAAATAAACCGAGTCTAAAGAATAAGCCCAACCACCCAAATTTCCATCATCTACTCTTATTAAATTTTCTATTGCAAACCGTCCAGAAAAACCGGTGCCATCTATTAGCACATTATTTATCGAACCAGCTATGCGCTGTGTTGGGTTACCATAGGTTTTAAATTCCTTTGGAAGGCGAACAGCCAATCTTTTCAAATAAAACCCTTTCCAAGTTATGGTTTTGTCTCCTCCATATCCCTCTGGAAAAACCATAGAACCTCCATTTTGTAAATCAGAAAAATCCAGATATGCTTCGGAAGATATAAAACCCCAGCCTGGTAATCCTGTAACTTGAAAAGGGTCAATATCCAAACCACCAATCCAATTTCCTTTGCGTTGAATTCTAAAACCAAATCTAGCCTCAACTTGCCCTGGGCCAGCAGAACCATCATTAGCATCGGGGACTAATAGCCTTCTGTTAAATCTAACCAAACCGCTAATTGCTAATTCTCTAAAGCCATTGCAATCCCAGCTTACATAGCTCCCAGAGTCTCTGGGCAGTGAAGGGGATTTGAGTATTAAGGTAATGTCATCTGTATAAGATAAGGTTTTGTCTAAAGGTAAAAATAATTTTCCTTGGCCCAT
>JBDNIM010000343.1:0-11000 GCA_041688295.1 Bacteroidia bacterium | reverse complement strand
TTAATCAAAAAACCAGTGCAATGTATGCGATGTTTCAAGGGAAAAGTGCTTATTTCAAAAGTATCTGTCTGCAAAACGAGTTCTTGAGCGTTAGGGTTTGTTGGTTTAAAAATAATATCAAAACAAAGTTGCATGCCGCCATATTTTATTTGAATATCAAGGATTAATTGAAGTTCAGGTGGCGCTATCAAAGTTAGGGGTTCTTTTCTGCCAGCCAAACTCATGGAAGACAATAGACCAATGAGTCCAAAATAATGGTCTCCATGCAAATGGCTGATGCAAATATGAGAGATACCTGTGTGCCTAATGCCATATCTAATCAATTGTATTTGTGTGCCTTCGCCACAATCTATCATAATTTTATCGGCTCCAATTTTTAAAATTTGAGAAGTAGGATGTCGCTCTCTCGTTGGAGTAGCGCTATTAGAGCCAAGGATATAAAGTTCAGGATTCACAGTGTGCAATATTATACAATAAAAATTAACCTTACCCCCAAAAAAAAGATTATTTTTGCTGCAAAAAAGCAGTATTTTGTTATTAAATTAAACTTTTTTGAAATTTAGAATTTATGAATAAGAAAATAGCACTCATAACAGGCGCCACATCAGGCATAGGAAAGGCTTGTGCAGAAACACTTGCCGCACAAAATTATCATTTAATTATTACAGGTCGCAGGGCAGATAGATTGCAAGAACTTAAAAGCAATTTGGAAAACAACCATGAAATAGAATGTTTAACTCTGAATTTTGATGTCAGAAATCAAAAAGATGTTGAAAAAGCAATAGCGGAACTGCCTTTGGAATGGAGAAATATAGAAGTTTTAATTAACAATGCCGGTTTGGCAATGGGTTTGTCATCAATTGAAAATGGAGACATCAACCATTGGGACACAATGATTGATACCAATATTAAAGGATTGCTTTATGTTACAAGGGCAGTTGTGCCTTTAATGATAGAAAGAAAAAAAGGTCATGTTGTAAATGTTGGTAGCATTGCTGCAAAAAATATTTATGCCAATGGCAATGTTTATTGCGCTACAAAACATGCTGTGGATGCTTTGAACCAAAGTATGCGTTTAGATTTGAGCAAATATCCAATTAAAGTTTCGGCTGTGCATCCAGGTGCTGTAGAAACCGAGTTTTCTTTGGTTAGATATGAAGGCGATGCAGACAAAGCCAAACAAGTTTATAATGGGTTTGAAAATTTAATTGCAAACGACATTGCAGAGGCAGTTTGGTTTATGCTAAACAGACCCGCCCATGTAAATATCAATGAATTAACAATAATGCCTACCGCTCAACCAATGGCTGGCGTTATTCATAAAAACTAAGGTTTTGAATACTCTTTTTTAAAATCATAATTGAAACACCGTGCAAGCAATTAAAAAATTGGCAGGCCAAACTGCTATTTATGGTTTAAGCTCGATGTTGGGTCGGTTTATCAATTTTTTATTGGTAATTCCGCACACCCAAAAACTAAACTCAATTGGCGATTATGGAAATTTAACAGCACTTTTTGCTATCATTGCTTTTCTCAATATTGTGTTAACTTATGGCATGGAAACTTCTTATTTTAATTTTATTAGAAATGGAGTAGATGCCGAAAAAGTTTTTAAAACCTCTCAAACCAGTGTCTGGATTACGACTCTTTTTTTTGCTATTGTTGTGCTTTTGTTTTCTCACAGCAGTGCAAGTATTTTGGGCTTTCCTGGCAGGTTAGATTATTTGTTTCCTTGTCTAATGTTTCTAGTTTTCGATACCCTTTCGGCTTTGCCTTTTGCTAAGTTAAGGCAACAAGAAAGACCTTTGAAATTTGCACTCATAAAGTTGAGTAATATTTTTGTAAATGTGGGGCTAAATTTATGGTTTTTGTTTTACACACCTTCTGTTTTGGCAGATTTTAGTCAAGTAACTTTGGTGTTGTTTGCCAATGCTATTGCCAGTGTTGTTGCGTTCCTTTTATTAATGCCATCTGTTTTTAATATTTCTTTAAAAACAGATTTTAAATTGCTAAAAAGAATACTCAATTATGCGTGGCCTCTTATTTTTATTGGACTGGCAGGCATTGTAAACGAAACCCTAGACCGTGTGCTATTGATTAGAATTTTACCAACAGGCGAAGGCTCGTATCAAAACGGAATTTATGGTGCTTTTTATAAGCTCACAATGGTGATGACAATGTTTGTTCAAGCCTATAAATTTGCGGCAGAACCTTTTTTCTTTAAACAAAAAGAAAGCCAAGGCAACAGAGTCATTTATGCAGTTACTATGTATTGGTTTGTGGCGGTTTGCAGCTTCATCTTTTTGTTGTGCATGATATTTATCGAAGATTTAGCGCATTTATTTATAAAAAACAAAGCCTATTTTGATGATAAAAATGGTCTTTTTATTGTGCCAATTTTATTGATGGCAAATTTGTTTTTAGGCATTTATTATAATCTGAGCATTTGGTATAAATTAACAAACAATACAAAAATAGGCGCACTTGTATCAATTATAGCAGCGCTTTTAACCATTGGGTTAAACATCTTTTTAATTCCAATCTATGGTTTTGTGGCATGTGCCTTTATTACACTTTTGGTTTATGTTATTATGTGTGTTGCGTCTTATGTCATTGGTAACAAATATTTTAAAGTGCCTTATTTTATCTACAAATACTTAATAATAATAGCCTCTAGCATAGTGTTGTGGCTGCTTAACAGCTATATCGAAAGTCATTATTATGTAAAATTTATTGGTTTTATCAATAAATTTTCTGTTTTAGCGTTTATGGTGTTGATAATATGGCTATTGAAACCCCAAGAAAAAAACAATAAATTTGTAAGCTAATTTAGAATTTGAAAATTAAAATAAAAAATACAGGACAATTTGATTTGCCAAAGTATCAAACCCCCGAATCGGCAGGCGCAGATTTGGTGGCGAGTATAGATGAAAAAATCTTACTAAAACCTTTGCAAAGGGTTTTGGTTCCCACTGGTATTTTTATAGAATTGCCAATTGGATACGAAGCACAAGTGCGACCCCGCAGCGGATTAGCACTAAAACATGGCATCACAGTTTTGAACGCTCCAGGCACTATCGATGCAGATTTTAGAGGCGAAATACAGGTATTACTTATCAATTTTGGCGAACAAGATTTTGAAATAAACCCGGGCGATAGAATTGCCCAATTGATTATTGCCCAATTCTCTCAAGCCGAATGGCAGATGGAGGAAACATTAACAGAAACAGAAAGAGGTGCTGGCGGATATGGCAGCACTGGAAAACAATAAAAATTAAAATTAAATATAAATGAGCGGAATAAATATAATTATACCAATGGCGGGCATGGGAAAACGCATGCGTCCACACACATTAACGGTTCCAAAACCATTGTTGCCTATTGCAGGTAAACCAATAGTTCAAAGATTGGTGGAAGACATTGCAGCGGTTTGTAAAGACAAAATAAACACGGTTGCTTTTGTTATTGGCGATTTTGGGGCTGAGGTAGAGGAGCAGCTGAAAAAAATAGCAAGCAGCGTTGGGGCAGTGGGTAAAATATACTATCAAAAAGAAGCGTTGGGAACCGCCCATGCTGTGCAATGTGCCGCAAAAGATGTAACAGGAGAGGTGATTGTTGCTTTTGCAGATACATTGTTTAAGGCTGCTTTTGTTTTAGACAAAACCATTGATGGTGTTATTTGGGTGCATAAAGTAAAAAACCCTGAGCAATTTGGTGTGGTTAAATTGGATAGCCAAAATGCAATTACAGATTTTATAGAAAAACCAGCAGCGTTTGTTTCAGATTTAGCAATTATTGGTATTTATTATTTTAAAGATGGCGATAATCTGATGAATGAAATTAACTATTTAATTGATAATAATATTCAAGAGAAAGGCGAATATCAGCTAACAAATGCTTTAGAAAACATGAAAAATAAAGGTTTGGTTTTTAAACCAGGCCAAGTGGAGGAGTGGTTGGATTGTGGCAATAAAGACTCCACCGTTTACACAAACCAAAGGATTTTGGAAATAAAAAAAGACGAATTTAAAGTGAATCATGAGAATTATAGCAACGGAACGACAATCATTGAACCATGTTTTATAGGTGAAGATGTTTTGATAGAGAATAGTGTAATTGGCCCTCATGTTAGCGTTGGGAAAGGCAGTGTTATTAAAAATAGCAAAATAAATAACAGCATATTGCAAACAAATTGTGTGATTGAAAATATTGAGTTTTCTAACAGTATGATAGGTAATTTTGTAAGCGTTAATGGAGAATCCAGTGCTTTTAGTATCGGAGATTATAGTACATTAAATTGATGCAAAAAAGCCACATATTCTACTCTATAATTGCAACTTTGTTGTTTGCGGTTTGGGGATGTGGTGGTTCAAAAAAAGCGAGTCAAGTTAGTAAGACAAATGATGGCGTTAATGCGTCTAATTTTTCTTCAGTTTTTATTGACGCTTGTATTCAGAAAGAAATTGGCAACACCGAGCAAGCAATTAAATTGTTTAAAAAAGCGATTGAATTAAATGCAACCGATGGGGCAAGCTATTATGAAATAAGTCAATTAAATGTTAAACAAGAACAATTGGAGTTGGCCCAAAATCAAGCTTTTTTTGCTTATAACAGCAACACAAGTAATGTTTATTATGCTTTGAACTACGCTAAGATTCTGAAGCTAAATGGCAATATAACAAAAGCCATTGTGGTGTTGGAAGATGTAAATTTAAAATTTCCAAAAGATGGAGATTTAATTTTGGAGCTAGATAATTTTTACACAGCAACCAATAATATCACAAAACTGATTGCTTTAAGAAAAAAATATTCAGAAACAAAAGGTTTTGAATTGCAAAATGCACTTCGATTAATAGAATTGTATAAATATAACAAAGATTATGTCAATGCACACAAAGTGTATGATGAAATAAAAAAAGCAGCGCCTCTAAAAATTCAATATTATATCGAAGATGCTAACCTTTATAAGGAACACAATGACGAAGTAAACAGAATACTAAATCTTGAAAAGGCTGTAGCTATCAATCCAAATAATTTTGAGATAAACAAAGAGTTGTATTCGTTTTACAGAGAAAAAAACAATCCTAAATATGAAGGTTTTTTAATAAATGCATTAAAGGATACAAAAACGCCTTACAAAAGCAAAATGACATTGATTACAAGCGTCTTGCAAAACAGAACGAACGACAGTATTAACAAGAAGGAGCTTCAAATTGTTACAAAAGAATTGGAACAATTAAACATGAGTGACGATTTGCTGTTTTATCAACTTGGACTTGTTTACGAGAAACAATTGCAATATCAAAAGGCCTATTTACAGTTTAAAAAAGCTTACGATATTAATCCAAACAATTTTAATGTAATTGTTGGAATGATAAATGCATTAGACAAGGAAGGAAAGCTGGAAAATATGAATAAAGACATTGACAATGCGCTGGAATTATTTCCTAACAATGGATATTTATATATAAAAAAGGCTAGCTATTTTAACCAAACAAAACAAGCAGCCGAGGCACTTAAATATATAGGGATGGCAGATAAAATGGGTTTAATTAATGAATCTAATAGATTGATTTATTTAGAACAAAAAGCAATGGCATTAATAAAAACCAATCAGTTGGACGAAAGCGAAGCCATTGTAAAAGAGATATTAGAAAAAAACGGAAACGAACCAAACTTTAATGTTTTGATGGGAGATATTCTTTATAAAAAAGGGATGTATGAAAAAGCGATGGATTATTGGCAGTTGGCAAGAAAAAATGGAAATGTGTCGGAGTTGTTACATCAAAAAATCAAAAATCAAAAATATGTTGAATAAAGGGTTAATTATTTTAGGAATATCAATTCTGTTTTTCGCAAGTGCTTGCAAAAGTAAAAAGAAAAAAGCAGCATTGCCTGTTGTCATTGAGAGAATCAAAGATTCTACAAAAACCAATAATGAGGCAGAAAATTTGTTGAACAATAGCTTGTTTTATTGGACAACTTTCAATGCAAAAATGGATGTTGAATTTGTATCTAAAAACAATAAACAACAATTTGATGCAACAATCAGAATGTATAAGGATTCGTTAATTTGGGTGAGCGCTAGTTTGTTTGGCTTTGAAGGAGGCCGTGTTTTAATCACTAGAGATTCGGCTGTTATTTTAAATAAACTGCAAAAAAACTACACGGTTTATAAAAAAGAACAGTTAAAAAACCTGCTGAATGTTCCGTTAGAAATTGCTCAATTGCAAAATCTGTTGCTTTCGCAACCTGTGTTTCCCTTAAAATCATTTACCCTAAGAAATGAAAACGATGACAATATTATCGTTTTTCAGGAAAATAATTTTTCTGTTGAGCATTTGTATAAAAAGGTGGCACTTGTTCTTTTTAAAACAATTTTTTCTCAAAAAAATGCAGCTTCGTCTGCAAGTGTAGTTTATAATAATCCTGTTAAATATGAAGAAAAAACACTTAATAAAGCGTTGGTTTTAGAAACTTTTGGCAGTGAAAATAATATTAAAATTAATTTGAATTATAATGAAATAGAGTTTAATAACGACCTTTCCTTTCCATTATCAATCCCCAAAAATTATGAAAAACTATAAAATAATATCGCTTTTTTTATTCCTGATTTTATTTTTAGCTGCCAACGGGCAGACACGAAAAGAATTGGAACAAAAAAAGAAGGAAACAGAGGCGCAAATAAAACTTACACAAAAAATATTAAAAGAAACCAACTCAAAAAAGAACAAAGGTTTAAAAGAAGTTACTTCTTTGGGCATATTAATTGAGCAGCGCGAAGTGTTGATTGAAACCATAAACAAAGAAATTTTGTTTGTTGCATCAGACATTACTTCAAAGCTTTCTGAGGTGGATAGTGTGAATGCAGAGATTGAAAACCAAAAGTTAAAGTATAAAAAAGCTTTAGTTCAAAACTTTAAATACAAAAAAATATATAACAATTCATTGTATTTGTTTGCTGCCAAATCCTTCAATCAGTTTTTTCAACGGATTCGTTTCAATAAGTATTTATCAAAGGCTCAAGAGCAGTTTTTAAATAAAATTAAACAAGAGAAACTTGCTTTAGAGGAAAAACTAAAGGGTTTAACCATTTTAAAATCATCGAAAGAAAATTTAGCATCTGGGAAAAAGCAAGAAGTTGTAAAACTTGAATCCGATAAACAGGAAAAAAATAAGTTTGTATTGGCGCTTTCTGGCAAGGAAAAGGAACTTAAAATAGACCTAGACAAACAAAAAAAGGCAAAGCAAAATTTAAACGCACAAATAAATGCAATTATTTCTAAGGAAATAGCAGAGGCTAAAAGAAGAGGGGCTGCTGAAAAAGCGAAGAATAAAACCAATATTGAAAAAAAAACGAATATTAAAACAGATAATGATGGCGGAAAGGAAACAGATATGTTGCCCGAAATGAAATTGTTGTCTGATAAGTTTGAAATTAACAAAGGAAAGTTGCCTTGGCCAGTCGAAAGTGGCTTTATATCTGATAGATTTGGTGCGCATGCCCATGCCAAGCTCGACCAAGTGATGA
This sequence comes from Bacteroidia bacterium, assembly GCA_041688295.1. Taxonomy (GTDB): domain Bacteria; phylum Bacteroidota; class Bacteroidia; order NS11-12g; family UBA955; genus JABMMZ01. The sequence continues at coordinate 3,469 of JBDNIM010000343.1, read as the reverse complement.
TTCAAAACAATGGCATTGATATTAGAACTACGGGTGGGGCTAGCGCACGAAGCATTCACAAAGGCACAGTGTCGGCTATAATCTCTATTCCTGGAATGGGCAAAGCCGTTTTACTTAATCATGGCGCGTATTATACAGTATATTGCAAACTTAAGGACATTAAGGTGAAACAAGGCGAAGAAGTGGATGCGAAACAAATTTTAGGCGCCATTGCCGAAGATGAGGATGGTTACACAGAAATGCACTTTGAAATTTGGTATGGACAAGACAAACAAAATCCAGAAATTTGGTTATTAAGAAAATAAGGAATGAAAAGAGAAATAAAATCTATTGGAATAGCAGGAGCGGGAACTATGGGGCAGGGCATTGCCCAGGTATTTGCGCAAGCAGACTTTGCTGTTTTTTTGTTTGATTTAAAACAAGAAGTTTTGGATAAAGCAGCCATTCAAATTGAAAGATCTTTAAAAAAGTTGCAGGATTTGGGTAAAATAGATGCACCAGAATTGCTTAATATAAAAAATAGAATTTCCTATACCACAGAAATCAAAGATTTAAAAGTGGATTTAATCATAGAAGCCATTATTGAAAAATTGGAACCTAAGGTAAGCTTGTTTAAAAATTTAATGGAAATAAACGGGGAAAATTGCATTTATGCCAGCAATACCTCATCAATCCCAATTACACAGATAGCTGCGCAACTAGTTTATCCTAATCAATTTATAGGCATCCATTTTTTTAATCCTGCGCATATTATGAAACTTGTAGAGATAATCAAAGGTGCAAAAACGGATAATAAAATTGTTGAAACAGTGGTAGAAGTTATTAAAACGATAAAAAAATCGCCTGTTATAGCGGCCGATAGTCCTGGATTTATTGTAAATAGGGTAGCAAGATTATTTTATGTAGAAAGCTTAAAGGCTTTGGAAGAAGGTATCGCAGATTTTGAAACAATGGATAAAATAATGGAATCTTCGGGTTTTAAAATGGGTCCTTTTAGGCTAATGGACTTAATAGGAGTGGACACAAACTATGCCGTAACAGAGAGCCAATACCAACTATTTAACAACGAGGCGCGCTTTAAACCCAATAGAATTCAAAAACAAAAGGTGGATGCAGGACTTCATGGAAAAAAAACAAAGGAAGGATTTTATAAATATGAATAAACTAATAATTGCAACCGTTTTAATGGTTGTTGTGTATGCTTGCAAAAGTAATAACAACCTAAACCCCGAACCCATTGCAGATGTGCCTGTAAATATAACAATTAATATGTCCTTACCACAATATGACAGATTGCTACAAACAAATTCCTTCATTTATGTCGATGGAGGGATAAAAGGAGTGATTGTTGTGCACAATATGGACGACAATTTTTATGCTTTTGAAAGAAGTTGCAGCTATCAACCCCGAAATAGTTGTGCAAAAATAGAGGTAGATAGCATTTTTTCCCTCTTTAGATGTGGAGAATCTAAGGCTGGAAAGTTTGAAATATGCTGCGATTCTAAATTCCTTTTTGATGGCGAAGTCTATGCAGGGCCTGCAACTTTTGGCCTAAAACATTATCGAGTTTTTAGAAATGGTAATGTTCTGGAAATAAAAAATTAACATTTTTGAAAATAATTCTATTAAATTTAAAACCTTTTTATATATTTGTCCACTTAAAAAACCATAAATTACAAATAACAGCTTATGATAATGAAAAAATTACTACTAACACTTGTTTCCGTGTTGACATTTCAATACTCTTTCTCACAATCTGCCGAACGCAGGCTAGGGATAGAATTAGGAGGCGCAATTAATGAATACCAAGGAGACTTGGGTTCTTCTGTGTTTTTTGGAAGAAAGCCAAACTACCAAGGTATAAATTACTCACTTGGCTACTACCTAAATCCTAACATTGATATATGTTTGTTCGGAAATGGTGGTGACCTAGGGTTTTCTGCGGTTTTGCCAAATGTAATTCCAGAAATAACCAATCAATCTTTTAAAATGAATTTTGCAACCGTAAATGGTGGTTTAAGATTCAAATTTTTAAAAGACAAAGCATTCACCCCCTTTATAATGCTTGGTGCGGGTGGTGTTTATTTACACACTAAAGTTAGCAGACATCCTGTTGCTTATACTGGTGCTGCCGGAAACTTAGCAGGCGGTTTTGGATTTCAATACATGCCAAATGCGAAATTTGGATTTAGATTGCAATCTATGTTTAACTATACATTTAATGATATTTGGGACGGTGCGCCATATAGATACATGGTTCACACAAGAAACAAAAACAACGATTTAATTGCATCGCATTCATTTAGCTTTTTCTATAACATACCTTATGGAGACGCAGCTTCTATGAGCGGTACAAAAATGCGTGACAAAGATAAAGACGGTGTGCCAAACAATTTGGATAAATGTCCAAAAACAAAAGCTTGGGAATTGCCTGTTAATGACGAAGGTTGTCCTAAAGATTCAGATTTGGATTCTATTCCTGATTATCAAGATTCTTGCCCTTATAACTTCGGTCCTCGTAAATTTAACGGTTGCCCTGACACTGACGGTGATGGCATTACAGATAAATTAGACAAATGCCCTAAAAATGCTGGTCCAGCTGAATTTAATGGATGTCCTGATACAGATGGCGATGGGTTAATTGATATCGAAGATGCTTGCCCAGACAAAAAAGGATTAAAAGAATTTAACGGTTGCCCTGATACAGATGGCGATGGCATTGAAGACAAAAAAGACAAATGTCCAACTGTTGCAGGTGTTGCTTTAGGGGAAGGTTGCCCAGATACAGACGGAGACGGTGTTTATGATAACAAAGATGTTTGTCCGAAAGTTGCAGGTACTAAAGAAAATAAAGGTTGCCCAGAAATTAAAAAAGAAGTGGTTGATAAAATTGCTTTAGCAGCAAAAGGCATCTATTTTGAAACAGGAAAAGATGTTATTAAACCAGAATCTTTTGTTAATTTAGACATTTTAGTGGGCATTTTAAACGAGTTTTCTGATGCCAATGTTGCAATTGATGGCCATACTGACAATGTTGGTGATGCTGCAAAAAATCTTGATTTATCTCAAAAAAGAGCTGATGCAGTTATGGCATATTTAATCAATAAAGGCATCAAACCTTCAAGATTAATGGCTACAGGTTTTGGCGATACCAAACCAGTTGCAGATAATAAAACGAAAGATGGCAAAGCTAAAAACAGAAGGGTTTACTTCCAATTAAACTACTAGTCAAACTTATTTAATATTTAAAAAAAAGGCTGTCCAATTGGACAGCCTTTTTTTATGGCGTGTGTTTCAGCTCTTTAGTTTTCTATAGAGAAGATGTTGTAGATTTGATAAATAATACCGAATAATACCGAATAAGCTTTCAATATAGTCCAATTACCGCTGCGCTTGATTGTCTTATTTTTAAGGCGGAGCAGGCTGGCATTTACTCCCGAAACTTCGGGACTAAAATTCTAAAATAGTT
>JBDNIM010000342.1:0-2748 GCA_041688295.1 Bacteroidia bacterium | reverse complement strand
TCTCTCTCAAGGTCATTGCTGTCCAAAATAAGCTCTCCAGACTCCTCATTGTCTCTAAAAAGGTTGCAATGAAATAAAATTTTATCAACGAGGGTAGTCTTACCGTGGTCAACGTGGGCAATGATAGCAATGTTTCTGATGGCTTGTTCCATTAAATATGGTGTTTTTTTAAAAAGGTGTGCAAAGGTAAGCATTTTTTCTCCTTAATTTAGCATGTTCCTCCTTTTTTTATTTATAGGCTAATGTTTTATGCTTGTGAAATTTTAACCTTTTAGATTGATAATCCTTTTTGAAGATGATTTTAATAAAATGTTTTTATATTCTAGGTTGCCTAAATTTGGCATTTAAGCACAATAGAGATTCTGAATATTTGCAGTTCTTTCTTTGATGCGCCTATAAATACTGACGCACGGATATAGGCAGGGGCAAGCCCAGACATTACGGATGCTGTTGTTGATTATGAATGGGGTGCGTGACGGCTAAGCTTAGACCCAAGCACAAATTTAGAACTACTTCAGCAAGGTTACCGTGCCGCTCCAATAAAAATATGGATTTGTTCCTGTGGCATTATCATTGGCTTTGAATGTGATTTTCACTAAATACACGCCCTCTGAAACCAAGCTATTTTTGTATTCGCCATTCCAACCTAAAGTAGGTTTTTGGGTGGTAAAAATAAGCTCGCCCCAGCGGTTGAATATGCTCATTTTCTTGCGTTCCCAACCTGGGGCAGTGGGGTTATATTCTTCGTTTGAGCCATCATCATTGGGGCTAAAGGCATTGGGCGTAAAAAAATGTTTTATTATATTTTTTGGACAATCTGCAATATTTATATAAATAGTATCATATTGCCAGCAATTTGTAAATGATTTTAAAATAATGGTATCATTATTTTTGCCATTAATTTGTATTTCTTTTAAGTTAGAAAACATTAAATTTTGCCTATACCATTCTACATTATTGGCTAATCCTTTTATAATTATAGAATCATTGGTACATAAAGTATAATTAAAGGCATTAATGACTTTGTGTTTAGGATAATAGGATACTATAAACGAATCTATTATTGGGCAAGCATCTAAAGTAGATTTTCTTAAATAAATATTAGGCTCATCTACAATGATATGGGAATTTTGAATACCATTAGCCCATAAAAAATTAATTTGCCCTGCTAGGCTATCTAATCCTATTTTTATTAAAGTATCTTTACACTTTGTGTACAATATGGTTTTATTGGCCACTGTTTTAATGGTATCTATCATAATGGTATCTATCCATTGGCAGCCATTTCTGTTTTTATTTAACCAATACATGCCAGGGTTTGCTGCTATCATACTTGCTGTGGTATCTCCATTAGACCATAGGTATTTATCTGATATATGGTTATTATTGCTTTCTAATTTTAGGGGATTATTTCTTGAACACAAACTCCCTGTTTGCTTAATTTTAAAGGGGCATTTAAACTCAAATTTTGTGGCAAATAAGCCAATACTTAATGCGTTGCGATTTTGACAATTTAAAACGCTTGGTTTATAATTTCTTCGAAATAAGGTAGATACTTGATCTGTAATTACTAATTTTGCTTTTATGGTAATATAGCTGCCATTGTTTATCCCTTTTATTGTTTTTTTTACTGTGTAAAATTCTTGATCTAAAGAATACCATGGACTATTGCGAGGATAAAAACTTAAATAACTAGCTGTAGTAGTATCTATTCCATACACATCGGGTCTTCTTATCACGGCTATTTCATCGCCCTCTATGTTTGGGCTATTGCTTTGGGTTATTTTTATTTTAAAATCCTCATAAGGAGATAGGTTTTTATTGTAAAAATGTTGCGGATGCATCCATGGATCAAAAGACTGTATTAAAAAAGTTAAATCATAGCTACTATCTTTTAGCAATGGCGCATTTAATTTTAAGCTAAAACCAAAATCAGAAAGGGTGTCACCATTAAAATTTATATGAACAGAACCGCTAGAATCTCTAGAATAAGGGCCATTAAAGTATTCTCTATTTTTTGCATAACGAAACACAAAACAGTTTTGATGTGCCAATGTATCAAAGCCATTTATTTTAAACCATTCAAAAAAATCACTATAATCAGTTGAACTAACTAAAAAACAACCATCTTGAGCATAAAGTGTTCTGTATTCTCTGCCATGTTTTTTATAAAGACCTGATTGATTAGAAATAGGAAAAATTGATATTTTTTTGCCTATTAATCTGCCATTAACAAACTGTTGGGCTTGTGTAGTATTTAAAAATATAAAAAAGATATAAAAGAACAGCCCTTTGAGCGGGGCTGTTCTTTTATAAGAATTAATTGCCATGTACGATTACTTTCTTTCTGTAATGGATATTGTTTTGCAAAATATTTACAATATAAATACCCGAACTAAAATCTATTTCATTCAAATTAGGCAATAATTTACCTCTGTACACCACTTGACCTAAAGTGTTATAAATAATAATATCTCCATCTAATATTTTTTTATTATCAATGTTAATTTTATTTAGCTTGTTATAACTAATTGTATTAGGACAAAAATGCGATAGTACGGTTAGAATAATTAATTTACTTATCATTATTTTTTCTTTATTTATTACAAATATACTATTTTATGAGAATATTCAAAAAAATTTTTTTACCTCAATACTTGCTCCTTGCTGCTCCAATAAAAATATGGATTCGTGCCTGTGACATTATCATTGGCTTTGAATGTGATTTTCACTAAATAAACCCCCTCT
>JBDNIM010000341.1:0-3157 GCA_041688295.1 Bacteroidia bacterium | reverse complement strand
ATGAAAGCCAAAGATGAAGCAGGATTAAGAGCTATTAGAGCAATTAAATCTGCTTTTTTAATTGCAGGCACAGAGGTGGGAAACAAAGATATTTCGGACGAAATAGCAATGAAAGCCATGATGAAAATGGCCAAACAAAGAAAAGATAGTATAGAAATATTTGAAAAAGAAAATAGAACAGACCTATCCTTAAAAGAAAGAGAAGAACTATCAGTTATTGAAAGGTATTTGCCAAAAGCGATGGATTCTCAGGAATTAATTACAAAATTAAGATTGATTGTGGAGCAAACTGGCGCAACTGGTTTGAAAGATTTAGGAAAAATCATGCCTTTGGCAATGAGAGAATTTGCAGGAAAAGCAGATGGAAAAGCAATTAACGAGGCATTAAAAACAATTTTTGAAAATTAAAATATTTTGCAAGCATTAGACAGCAATAACGGAATTTTAAATAACGGAGATTCTGCAACAGTAATTAAAGATTTAAAAGTAAAAGGTTCGAGTTTGGTTATTAAAAGAGGAACTAAAGTAAATAAAATTCGATTAACTGATACTGAGGACGAAATAGAAGGTAAAGTGTTTGGCAGTATGATGGTTTTAAGAACCGAGTTTATTAATAAAATACAAGTAAAATATGGCTATTATAACAGTGTCTATTTTTTGGTACAATAATTGTTTTATATCAAATACAGCAACCTATTGAAATTATTAAATTATTAACTTTATGAAATTAAAAATTACCAAAATCGCATTTTCTGTCTTGTTTGTTTTAGTGTTTTCGAACCTTAAAGCTCAGCAATGGCAAGGCAGAACACAAAGTAATTATTCTGGCACCTACGGTGTTTATAATAATGCAGCATCCATTGCCGACAACAAATATTTATACTATTTCAACTTTTGGGGTAGAGGTGTAAATTTTTACAATAATTTTTTAGATTACAATGCACCATTAAAATTAAATAAATGGGCAAATGATAATAATATCTCCGATTTTAAAGACAACAATGAAAATATTTTATTTAAAGACGATTGGTTTTTAGAAAAACAAAATGGAAAAGATAAGTACTTTAGTTTTAACCAAGATATTTTTGGACCAGCATTTATGTTTCCTGTTTCAAAAAATGCAAATCTATCTATTAATACTAGACAAAGAAGTGGCATGCAAATGTTTGGATTTAATGAAAATATTGCTCGAATGGCTAAAAATGGATTTGACTCTTCAGGAGGCATTTATTCTGGGGCAAATGGTTTAAAAAGGAATCAAATGTACTCTAATAAAAATTTTGGAGCAAATGCTATTTCTTATCAAGAATTGAGTTTTACTTTGGGCGGAATTTTGCACAAAGACAAAAACCACCAATGGAATGGCGGTGCAACATTAAAATTAATTAGGGGTTTGGGCGCTGCATATATTAAAGGATCTGATTTAGGAATTTCGATTAATGGAAACAATTCTGCGCAAGTTAGTGGTAATTTTGATTATGCTTACACAAGCGACAAAGCTGTTGTTGCGCCATTCAACGATCCTTATGGTGTGTTTGCTTTGAAATCTAAAGGAGTAGGAGCAGGTTTTGATTTAGCGTTAAGCTATTCGTATGTTTCTGAAAGATTAAAATATAAAAACAATCGTTGTAACAACACCAATAGAAAAAGCGATTATGATTTTAAAATTGCAATGGCAATTAACGATATTGGTGGCGTGCATTTCGACAAAGCAAGCAATAAATACACATACAATTCATCTACTCCAACTTTTGTTTCGGCACCTAACAATATTTTAAATAGCTTTAAAGCGAATAGTCAAAATGCGTTTGACACCATCGGAAATAAAGTTTTTGGGGCTATGGGTGCTACAAAATCCTCGGGTTTTTCTACAAGCTTGCCCGCAGCATTTAATTTGCAAGCAGATTTTCGTATCTCAAAGTATTTTTTCACTTCAATTAATTGGAACCAAAGTTTGAAAGGGTACAATACTGCTGGATTGCGAAGCACATCTATGCTTAGCATTATGCCAAGGATTGAAAGCCGAGGATTTGAATTTAGCATGCCTTTAACATTAAACGAAAATTACAAAAACTTTCATGTTGGTGCTTATGCAAGAATTGGCCCTGTTTTTTTTGGTAGCGATAATTTGGGAGGTCTTTTGAATGTGGCAGGTAAAAGTCAGTTTTCGGGCGCAGATATTTATGGTGGTGTTTCTTTTGGTATTGGACATTGCCTGAAAGGATATGTTGGAGGGGAAGCAATTGTTGAGCCTACGCGTGATACAATCGTTCAAAAAGACAGTTTGATTTCTAAAGATACAGTTGTTATTATAAAAAGAGATACGATTTTTATTGATAAAACTAAATACACAGAGTCTGAAAGAACTATTATTGAAAAAGAAAAAGAAATTATCAGAAAACAAAAAGAATTAGAAAAGAGAGAGAGAGAGTTATTGGACAGAGAGCGAAATACAACCACAGGCAATTCTGCCGAAGCATTAAGAATATGTAGAAATAATGCAGCTAATTTAACCGTAGAAAACAATCGACTAATAACTTTGGTTTCGGACAGAGACAGGGCGATAGAAAACCAAAGGAGGCAGATGGAGATTGAAAAAAACAAGAATAAAAATAATCCTATTGAGCCTATTTCCGATAAAAAATGTGCGGATGAAGTTAAAAAACGAGACAATGAAATTATATATTTGAATGCAGAGCTAGAAAAAATTAAACGCAGTACAGAAAATCAAGCAGAGATTATAAGAAAAGCACAATTGGATAAAGAAAAAGCAGATAAAGAAGCCATAGTTGCAAGAAGACAATTGGATAGTTTGAGAAATGCAATAGCTGCCAAACAAGTGGAGCTAGACAAATGCAAGATTGACAAAAGCCAAGGCGATGTTAAAAAATGTGAAGAAGAGAAAGCGCTTTTAAACCTTGAAATGATTGCCATGAGCAAAAGAATTGGCAGTTTGAATACAACGATTTACAATTTGAATTATGCCATAGATAGTTTTAAAACCATCGTTTTAAATAAAAACAAAGAGATTGGTGAGTGCAATAGATTGAGATTGACACATACAGAAAAAATAACTAAGCTTGAATTAGACAAAGCCAAAGCAGAAGCTGAGGCTGAAATTGCAAGAAAAAAAGTAGTTGAAACTGAAAGGGTGCTT
>JBDNIM010000340.1:0-2845 GCA_041688295.1 Bacteroidia bacterium | reverse complement strand
TTTAATTTAGAAATAAAAGACAAAAACCTGCCCTGAAAATGCCCGCTCAACATGCGTGGTTTCAAAACATTAAGATGCGTATATCTATTTAATTCATAAAGAATTTCGGGCTCTACTGCTGTATGCTTATCCGCATAGTCTTGGATTATTTTCGAAATAAAATCCATGTTTTCTAAATAAAATTATTTTCTTTTAATAACTTTTTCAGCAGCTTCAACAACATTAATAGCCTCTAAACCATACTTTGCCATCAATTGGTCTGGCGTTCCGCTTTCTCCAAAAGAATCATTAACACCAACCATCTCAACAGGCAAAGGGAAATTCCTGCTCAATAATTGACAAATAGAATCGCCCAAACCACCGTTAAACATGTGTTCTTCTGCAGTAACAACACATCTTGTTTTTCTAACAGATTTTAAAACAGCAGCTTCGTCCAATGGTTTTATCGTGTGAATATTGATTACCTCTGCACTAATTCCTTTTTCGGCTAATGCTTGTGCAGCTTGAATGCTTTTCCAAACCAAATGACCGGTACAAAAAATTGAAACATCAGTTCCTTCAAAAACAGTAACGGCTTTACCTATTTCAAAAACTTGATCTGGGGCAGTAAAAATTGGCACTTTTGGTCTTCCAAATCTTAAATAACAAGGGCCATAATATTTAGCTATTGCCATAGTTGCTGCCTTAGTTTGGTTGAAATCGCAAGGATTTATTACCACCATGCCGGGCAACATTTTCATCAATCCAAGATCTTCTAAAATTTGATGAGTAGCGCCATCTTCGCCCAAAGTTAATCCAGCATGAGATGCACAAATTTTAACATTTTTATCGCTGTATGCAATACTTTGTCTTATTTGATCATAAACTCTGCCTGTGCTAAAATTAGCAAAAGTACCCGTAAACGGAATTTTACCGCCTGTTGCTAGGCCGGCAGCAACGCCCATCATATTGGCTTCGGCAATTCCCATTTGAAAAAAGCGATTTGGAAATTCCTTTTTAAAAGCATCCATTTTTAAAGAGCCTGTTAAATCTGCACAAAGTGCAACTACATTTGTGTCGGCTTTTCCTGCTTCTAATAATCCTGCTCCAAAACCTGAACGGGTGTCGTTGTTTCCTAAAATTTCTATGTTAAGCATTTATATATTTAATTCTGTTATTGTTGCTGATGTTATGGTAAATTCTTTCTCAAAACTGTAAATAGTCCTAGTTTCAGACTTAGCCCTTCCCATGACAAAATAATTGCCTGGCTGCATAATAATAACCTGAAAAGAGGCATCTGAAATATCACAAACCCACTCTACTTTTCCTTTTTTATATTGATAAATAGCCACTACAAGGTCTCTCGATTTATTAATTTGAAGTTTTCCAGGTTGAGGCACAGTTATTGATGAAGTTTCATTTTGTTTAACAACCACACTGTCCAAATAGATTCTTGGTGTTGTTAAAATCTCAAGGTCGTAAGCACCTGTTAAATAGCGTTTTCCTGTGTTGAATGTTTGAGCATTAATCGTTTTTTGGCTATTGTGTTTTCTAACAATTGCTTTTAGGTCAGTATAGTTTGTTTTTCCAGTACAATTAAAATTAATATTTCCTTGGGCCGCATCAATAGGAATGATATTATGCCTTCCTGAAACCAATTCAATATTGTTTTTAATTATTTCGGGCAATGTATGCACAACAAAATTGTATTTTTTTAACGGGTCGAGAAACAAAGTATCTGGAACACCTCTTCCATTCATTGTATGCTCATAATTAAATAATAGCTTATTGGTTGCAGCATCATAAATACTCATTAAAACATTGGTTTCGAGTGGGCGCAATTGTTTGTCCAACAAATTTACCTGACAGCTAGTGGCATTCATTGCTTGCGAAACTACAACTCCAACAATATTATCAATATCCTTATCAGAATTTGCATCATAATAAGTGCCTGCGCAATTGAAGAAATTTTTAAAAAGTTCATTTGAACCAACGCCAATTATAAATGGTTTTAAAAAAATGCCTTTTTTTTGTAAAGCCTGCGAAATAGCACAAGGATCGCCCGAACATTCTTCCATGCCATCGGTAACAATAATTATAAGGTTTCTAACATTTTTTTCAAAAGGGAAATCTTTTTCACTTTCCATTAAAGAATATGCAATTGGTGTCCACCCTTTTGGCTGCAACGATTTTATTTTCTTTTTAATAATGACTTGGTTGCCTGGCAAAAAAGGCACTTCAAGTTTAGAGTCTTTACAATCTTTAAAATTAGCGGTTTTTTGATGCCCATAAACTCTAAGGGCAAGCTCTATGTTTTTGAAACTAGACAAACTATCAATTAAATTAAAAGCTAGTTTTTTTGCTGCATCCATTCTAGTAACATTTTCAAAAGGTGTTACCATACTGCCCGAAGCATCAAAAATAATTAAAATTCTTGTTTTTTCTTTTGTTTGCGCACTCAAATTCCACACCAAAAACATGGAACATATAGTTAAAAATTTTTTCATACTTAATAGAGAACGCATTTTTAAAGATTTTATTTTAATAATCTCCTTGCGTTTCCTTTAATTGATTCAAAGCGCGTGCCAATTGTTCATCATTTGGGGGAATACCATGCCATTCGTGGCTGCCCATCATAAAATCCACACCTGCTCCCATTTCAGTTTTCATAACCACAACACTTGGTTTGTCGTTTTGATTGGCTTTAACGGTTTTTATCGTTTCTAAAATATTGTCCATATTGTTGCCATCCATTTCAAAAACATTCCAACCAAATGCGCTAAATTTTGAATTTAAATCATAAAAACTCATAATATCTTCAATATTCCCATCAATCTGCTGTCTGTTGTAATCAATTGTAACAATA
>JBDNIM010000339.1:0-2704 GCA_041688295.1 Bacteroidia bacterium | reverse complement strand
TCTTGTTTTTGAAAGCTAAAGCAAGATTTTCGTAAGCCAATTTTAATAAATTTTTGTCTGGATTTTGTTGATTTTTCATCAAGGCTTGGGTGTAATATATTTCACCTAAACTTTGCAAAGCGTCATAGTTTCCTATTTTCAGTTGAATTGCTTTTTTATAAAACATAATTGCGCTGTCAAAACTATTTTTTCCTTTATAACTGTTTGCAACACCTCTAGCATATTCTTCTTCCAAAGGATTGTTATAGTAGGCTTTTAAATAAAAAAACAAAGCACTATCGCTTTTGTTTTTTTTGAGATAAGCGTTGCCTTTGTTGCTATATTGATGTTCGGCTTTTACAATTGCCGTTATTGGCACTCCATCAACATTAATAGTATGAATTGTACCTTTTGGTGGCCAATATCCTCCTAATATTTGGTCTTTTGACAAAGTTCTTGTGCTCCAAATGGCATAATCCCAATTGTTATTGGTCCATTCCATTTCTCTTGTCCAGGCACATGGCACATCTTTGCCTTGAGGAACAAATGTTTTTAAAGCCTCTTGGTTAGAATTGGCATTGATTTTAAACTTAGGTTTTCCATCGGCATCTTTTTCCAATATTTCAGGATTGTTTTTAACCAACCATTCAAAAGCTTCTCTTGGCGTTTGGTTCCAATAATCTAAATCATAGTTTCCATGTGCGCCTTTTGTACCGCCAATTAACTGATTGAAATACATGTATTGATAGGGGTGATTAACAATACTCCATTTAATGGGCTGAAGAAAAAATGCTATAAAAATGCCAATAAAAACGAAGTAAACAATTTTGTTTTTGAAAAAAGAAGCCAAACTGTGCCAACCTAAAACAGCTAGAACGACAATTGTTGGATAGATGAATAAGAAATGTCGCCAGCCGTTATAAACATAAGATTTTTTATAGATGGCGTATGCAAGAGGGAAAATAGTAACAAAAAATAGTAAAAACAAAATTAATAAATTAATCTTGTCTTTTTTTATCCAAGAAAATATTATTGAAAACACAAATCCCACTAATATGCCAATTGGTGCTGTAATGCCAATCATTTTTGGAATATAATACCATGGTTTATTATAAAGTCTTACGCCTTCAAATAATTCATAATAAGTTAGTAATCCAAATTTTTCAAATAATTTTAATGCTGTTAAAACCCCTGTTAATGGCGCTCTTAAAGCGTAAGGCCAAAAGAAAATTCCGAAAAAATAGGCGGCTACAGAAATCAATAAAAATAGTTTTAAAAACGGAGTGGCACTTTTCGCAAGGCTCACTTTTTTTCGATTTTGAATAATTAACCAATACAAACCTAAAAACATTGCAAAAAAAGCAAAGAGCAGCACTGCCCCAACCCTAACGCTTAAACTAAATCCAATGCCAATTGCCAACAAAACTTTGGTTTGGTGTTTCACATTAGGATACTCTTGTAATAGTTTAATTAAATAATAGACCGACATTATATAACCAGCTGCAAACGGTATATCTTTAGAATTGTTAAAGAAATGACCATACAAAGAAGGCGAACCTATTAATGCTACCACAACTAAAATGGCAGGCAACCAACCTGAAAGCCGCCTTACAGTGAGGGCTGTAAACAAAACTAAAAAGAAACCAATAATTGCATCAATGATATGCCTTGTTAAAAACTCATTTTTTATTCTAAAAGCATCATTAACTGCCCTAATAACCAAATCGACACTTGAACCGTAAGAAGAAATACCAAAATTAGCATTTTTTTCTTCAAACATGGAAGTATCTGAACCAAAACTTGTGTAATATTTTATAACATGGGTAGAAAATATATTATGCGCAGGCTCGTCCCATGTAACATTATAATCTTTTGCGGTAAACAACATTAACACTAAAAGCAATAAGGCAAGAAACCCAAAACCTCTTTTGTAAATATCCGCATTTATGTTTTTCCAATCTTTATTTGAAGTTAAACTTGGCACTTTAAAAAAACCTAAATAAAAACTTTTAAAACCTAATAAACTTCCTTTTACAAGCGAACTAAAGCCATCGCCAAAATTGAAAGCATTTTTCTTCAAGGGAAAATCGACAGGTAAAATCGCATTGTTTTTTTCAGCCAAATAAGCAATTTCCCAAGGATTGATGATTTTGTTTTTTGAAACAATTTTTTCAAACATTGGAATGGAAAGCAGTGTTAGCTCTATTTTTGCTAAATTTACATTTACACCCGTAAATAACTTTAACCAAAAGTTAGAAATATATCTTAAATACTTTTCTAAAAAACCGGCTTTTGCATCCAAAACACCATTGGCAACCGCAATTTCGTCATCCATAAGCGCTTTACTCGCCTTGGTAATCCAATTTTGAATTGACCCAAACTCTGTTTTTAATGGCAAGCAAATAGGCAAAACATTTTTTATGTCGTTATTAAACTCGCCATTTTCAATTAAAATAATTTTATTTTCCTTTAAAAACTCGGAAATAATCGGATTGTTGAGCTTTTTGAACCCATAAAGTGAAAGCGAAACATTTGATTTGGAGCATATTTCTGCCAATTGCTTCAAATCTTGAATAGATTTTTCGCTAATGTCTATTTTTGAGATATAAATAGCAGTATTGCTTCTATTTGATTTAACTGTATCTGTTAACTTAATATCCATTTTTAAAATTAAGTCGTAAAAATAGCTTTTTTTCAACAAAAAACTAAACAAAATAAAATATTT
>JBDNIM010000338.1:0-3012 GCA_041688295.1 Bacteroidia bacterium | reverse complement strand
GCAGGTTTTAACTTCAAAAGGATGATGAATAAATATAAATCATCTTTTTGGCACTTCTTTCAAACCCTTATTTTTAAAATTATTGAAGTCATGAATTTTAATTTAAAAATAAAAATGGCTTTTTAAGGCTCGACTAAATATATAAAATAAATGTTTGACTTCGCTAAAAAATAATTTTGTTAACTGAATTTTAATTCATTCCCATTTTTAAACCCATTGTAAACCAACGGCCGGGTAAGGGAATGGCATTCACTTGAACATAGGAAATATTGCCAATATTATTGACATCAAAATAGAGTCCCATATTTTTTAATTTAAAGTTTATGCGCGCATCTATTAAATGGTATTTTGACCCAATTTCGTGAACTACATAGCGATGGTTCACAGAGAGAAAAACAATATCAGTATATTTTAAAACAAGACCTGCCACAGCCTGATGTCTTAAATTATTCAATTCATATTTAGATTCTCCAACAAAGTTTTTATCGAAGCTAGTATTTAAAAAAGTATATGACCCACTTGCAATAAGATTAAATTTACTAGTTTGCAGCAGTTCATTTGTTTTCACAGAAAGGTTTAACCCTTGGGTTTCTGTTTTAACAATGTTTTCGGGTTTATATCGTGCAACTATATTGGGCCTTACCCAGGTAACCAAATTTTCAACCTGACGATAAAAAATGTATGCCGTAAAAAACAGTGATTTGTTAAAAGTTTTTATTCCAAACTCCGACTGAAAGGACTGCTCAGGCACTAAATTTGGGTTGCCGTCATTGGCTGGTCCTTTATAAAACCAATCTGTATAAGTAGGGTTTCTCATGGCTGTTCCCGTGTGAGAATATAACTTAAAACGGTTTGTTAATCGATAATCTACATCCAAACTGGGAAATATATTTGCTCCAAAATCTGAATTATAATTCATATAAAAACCTGGTGTAATGTCAGATTTTGGACTGAGTGCATACTTGTATTCAGCATAAATTCCCTGATTATTTCTATATCTTTTGCCCAAATTAGAACTGTTAATATTTTCAAACCTACTCTCGGCCCCCAACCCAATTGTGCCTTTTCCTAGCTGTCTGTTGGCATGCAGTTCAAAAGCAGAAACATCTGTTTGGTGCTTGTTTTTAAAAAAGCTTGGCCTTTGTCTGATATAAATATATTCATCATAATTAAGCCTAAGACTTGCCCTTGGGTTCAAATTCCATTTGCCCAACTTATGAAAACTTTGAAAGGCTACAAAAAAAGTAGCCACTGTTTCTTGCGCATTGGCCTCGGCCGAAAAAGTATCGGGCCTAATTGGCTGAACATAAAAAGCATTGGCCCCAAATTGATTGAAATTTCCTCCCACCATTAGTTCAAAACTATTTTGCTCATTCACATCAAAATCCAACATATAAAAAAGCTGCTGACGATTGAAGCCAGTGTTGTACCTATAACCTGTTCCTGATTCAAAATTTGCTGACATCAAATGATTTAACCGACCTGTTTTAAAACCATGACTTGCCTGAACCCCACTATTCAAATATTTATATTGGTTAACTAAATCATTTTTAAAATTAGAACCTGAGTATGCGTGCAGCTTTGTGCCCTCATTTCCCTTAGCGCTAATCTTGAAATTAACCGCTCCTGTTAGAGCCCCTGGTCCAAATAGCCTGCTTTGTGCACCCTTATAAACTTCTACTTGTCCAACTGCAATCATCGGAAAAGGCAAATTTAAATTATGATGACCCGTTTGAATATCGCTCATTTTAAAACCATTCAACAATATCAAACTCTGATCGAATGTTCCGCCATCAATAGAAATATCTGCCTGTGTACCACCTGGGCCTCGTTGCCGAATATCCACTCCAGCAACAAACTGTAAAGCCTCTTGGACACTCCGAACAGGTAAGAAAGATATTTGCCTAGCGGTTAAGACATCAATGCTTTTATTGCTCCTAAAAGGACCTGTGTTCATAATCCGATTCTCATTTACCCCAATATCATATAACATAACAACAGAATCATTACCAACATTTAACGACTTAACATTGTTCTGAGAAAACAGTACACCACCAAAAACCAAAGAAGCAAATAAGATATTATATTTAATCATAAAATAGAGGTGCAAATTTATTGTTTTTTATTACTAAAAAACAAGGGGTAATTTTTAAAGTTTTTTAGGTTAAGCTTTTTCAAAAAAGGAACTCTGTCAAATCAATTCCATCAAGCAATTCGTGGTTTTTTTTCTGTTGTGAGCTTCCATAAAACCAATCTTTACATTTATACTATTTGTGAGCAGGGGTGCGAGCCCATTGAAGCATGCGGGAGCTCTTGCCCACACCAGCACTCATACCTATATAAATTTTAAATTTTCCTATCCATGATTAAAAAGTCAGGGCGAGGAAATGTTGTACGGTTTTATCTTTATCAGCCATTTAAAAACTGATAGCTAAACATGTGGTTAAAAAATAGTTTTGGTTGAAAGGCTTCCCATCCATTATGAATATTTCGTCTTTGCTGCTAAGGCCTCTTCCTTCGATGCGCCATATCATATTGTTGCGAATGAGATAATCCAAGTTCATAGAGCATCCATAGGTTTGGAAGCCATTAGTTGTTTGACTTATAAAAGCCATTAAGGGATGGTAAGAATTCCTTCCTTTTTTATTCGGGTCAGCCCTTTGCACTTCCTTCTTGCGCTCCATAACGTGTAACTAAGGTGCTGTCAAAATCAATCGTAAGATTATCAACGCACAACTGCTCTAAAAACCAATGTTGTAATTTGGAAAAAACCTCTGTATTTCTTGCTTGAGAAAACTTCCCGAAAAACCGACTATAAGTACATTGACTAGGCGTTTGTTCCCATCTAAATATGTTTTTAAGAACTTTGTCATACCTTAGCCAGTCACAATGAACATAACGACTTGCCCATGTCCATGTTCCTAAGCAAAAAGATTCAATAATATGGGGAGGACTAAACCCACGGTTAGAACCTGGAAATGGCAAATTTAGCACCGATAAAAATACTCGGAT
>JBDNIM010000337.1:0-1912 GCA_041688295.1 Bacteroidia bacterium | reverse complement strand
TTTTAAATCTTTTTTTAAAAGTCAAATAATTGTTTAGTTAGAGCCCAAAGGTTGCTTTTTAAAGCCGGGTTTTGCATAACGGTTGTCATTTCATCAATGTATATCATTGATATTTCATTGCGTTTAAGGATGCTGTATTTTCCTGTTTCAAAGCCAAAGTGATAAGGATTTACGCCCCAAAAAATACAGATTTTTGGAGAAAGCATGCTGTTAATATTTTTCCATGAGATGCCTTTATGATTTGCAAGATTGAGGATTGCAAAGCCATCTTTGTCCATTTTTAAGCGGTCTGTTTGAATGGCATTTATATATTTAAAAAAGGAGTTGTTTTGCTCTTCTGATAAAAAATCACAACTTTCTTGATTTATAATGTGTAAAAAACGGAATTGGTTGTTGCCATCGATTTGCAATTTTTCATACCATTGCGTTTCAACTGCTTGATAAACAATGTCGCCCATAAAAAGGTTGATAAGTTCAGGGGAATTTTCGTCCAAAATTAGGTTTTCGTCCATTTTTATTGTTAATTTGCCATTTTTAAAATGAGCTACAAAATTAATATAAATCCGACAACAAATTCAAAAATTTCTACTTTGGATTTTAAACATATCGCGTTTGGTGAGGTTTTTACAGACCACATGTTTATATGCGACTTTCAAAATGGCGAATGGCACAACCCTAGAATTGAGGCCTTTGGTAAAATTTCTATCAGTCCAACCTTATCTGCTTTTCACTACGGTCAAGCTATTTTTGAAGGAATGAAAGCCTACAAAACCCCCGAGGGAATTGTTACTATGTTTCGTCCAGAGGAAAATCTTAAGCGGTTAAATAAATCGGCCTTAAGAATGGCTATGCCTGAGTTGCCTTTGGATTTATTTATGGAAGCTTTGAAATTGTTTTTAGATTTAGATAAAGAATGGATTCCAACAACGGATGGCGGTTCTTTATATTTGCGCCCATTTATGTTTGCAACCGATGATTTTTTGGGTGTAAAATCGAGCGATAATTACACATTTATGATATATGCTTGTCCGGTAAATGCCTATTATGCAAACCATATTAAACTAAAAGTTGAGGAGCATTACACAAGGGCAGCGCAGGGTGGGGTGGGCAGTGCAAAATGTGCGGGCAATTATGCCGCATCGCTTTTTCCAAGAAACCTAGCACAAGAAGAAGGCTACCATCAATTGTTGTGGACGGATGGCGCAACCCATCAGTTTATTGAAGAGACGGGCACGAGCAATGTATTTATTGTTACTAAAAATGGGGTAATAACACCTGAATTAACAGACAGTCTTTTGGACGGAATTACTCGGAAATCTATCATACAAATAATGAAAGACATGGGCATCGAAGTAGAGCAAAAACATATTTCTGTTTCAGAGTTGAAAATCATTTGTCAGAACAAAGATTTGGTTGAAATGTTTGTTACTGGCACAGCCGCTACTGTTACAAATGTAGATGCTTTGGGTTTTAAAGACCAAAGGTTTGATTTTGTTGTAGAGCCAAATATGTTAGGTGCTCGAATAAAAAAATATTTGGAAGACTTGAAAACACTTAAAATTGAAGATAAAAACAATTGGGTGCAAAAACTAGAGCCCCAATCTGTTACAACTGTCTAAAAAAAATATGTACGAATTTATTGAAGGACGCATAGAGAAGCTGAATCCTGCTTTTGTGGTGGTTAACTGCAATGGCATAGGGTATCATTTACTTATTAGTATAAACACTTTTGAGAAATCTAAGGAGCTTAAAGAAATTCGTATGCTCACGCATCTTGCCATTAAAGAAGACGGACATTCTCTATATGGTTTTTTTGACGAGACGGAGCGCACGCTTTTTCGCCAGTTAATTTTAGTAAATGGGGTGGGCACAAATACAGCAAGGATGATTTTGAGCGGACAATCGCCTTCAG
>JBDNIM010000336.1:0-11483 GCA_041688295.1 Bacteroidia bacterium | reverse complement strand
TCAGCGAAAATTACACAGATGCAACGAGCAAATTTGAGTTGAACCTAAGCAACAATGCAAAAGGTATCTACACTATCAAATTAGTAGCAGATGGCGTAACAGTAACAAAACGAGTTGTGATTCAATAATCTCAACCCAAAACAATAATTAGCAAAAAGGCTGCCCATTTTGGGGCAGCCTTTTTTTATATCAACATTTTTATAAAATGTAAATATTTTGTTGTAGGATTAAGTTAATTTTGCAAAACGCAGATTAAATTAAATATTTTATTTATTTCTTTGATGTAATACCAATGTGATTTTTAATTTGTGCCAATAAATTAAAAATTTTATATCAAAATTTTTGGAGTAAATGCGGTTATAGCTTAAAAATAGGACATAAGCGTAATGATGATTGGACTATATTGAAAGCATATTCGGTATTATAAACACAATAATCCTAAATGCATAATTAAGGTTTAAAAATATATGGTATTTTATAACTAATTTTGCGATGCAGCAATTATAAATTAGTGCTTTTCTTGCCCTTTTAAAAAATAGCCATTTGGCAATAGCGGCAAAAAACTAAAAAACAAAACTATGAATATCAGAAAATCCATCTTTTATTTGGCAATTGCTTTACTTCTATTTTCTTGCAAAAATAAGAAAGAAAGTATTTCACCAGAAATAAAAGACATCAGCGAAAGTGTGTATGCCTCGGGCATTGTGAAAAGCAAAAACCAATATGAAGTTTTTAGCAAAACGAATGGCATTTTAGAGACCATTTTTATTAAAGAAGGGATGAAAATTAAAAAAGGCGACCCACTTTTTAAAATAGAAAATAAAAATGCAAAGTTTAACACTGACAATGCCCGACTTTCTTCAACCGCAAATGACTACCTTCAAAACCCAGCTAAACTAAACGACAGTAAAAATGCCATTCAAATGGCGAACAAAAAATTAGCCAATGATTCGATGATGTTATTAAGGCAAAAAAATCTTTGGGAAAAAACATTGGTTCAAAAATAGAACTTGAACAAAAACAATTGAATTATGAAAACGCAAAAGTGGCTTTTGCCCATGCAAAGGCAAGTGATGACGATTTGAAAAGACAATTGAAACTTATTTCAGACCAAAGTAAAAATAATTTGCAAATTGCAGAATCGAGCGAAAGTGATTTGATTATCCGAAGCCATGTAGATGGGATTGTTTATAAAATTAATAAGGAAAAAGGCGAGCTAGTAACAAGCCTTTCTGCCATCGCTATCATAGGGCAAAATGAATTTATTATTGAACTGAATGTAGATGAGTTTGATATTGTTAAAATGAAAATTGGGCAACAGGTCATTGTGCGAATGGATAGTTATAAATCTCAAGTTTTTGACGCAACTGTTTCTTCTATTTATCCAATAATGAACGAAAGAACAAGAACTTTTAAAGCGGAAGCTGTATTTGTAAAAGCACCCGAAAATTGTTTCCAAACCTAAAGATGGTAGCAAATATTGTGATAGATATTAAAAAAAATGCTTTAACCATTCCTCGAATTTATTTGGTAAATGATTCTATAGTGATGCTAGAGAATGGCAAGCCACAAATCATCAAAACAGGGTTAATGGACTATAATCTTGTGGAAATATTAAGTGGCATTGTATCTGGTTCAAAAATAACATTGCCAGAAAGATAAAAATAAGACACCTTACAGAAATTACTAAAGCATTGTTGCTTGCAAGATTAAGGCAAACGCTAATGGCGGCTATTGGAGTAACATTTAGTATTGCGCTTTTTATTGCATTGTTAGGTTTTATGGAAGGCTTAAACCAATTGTTGGATGGTTTGGTTTTAAACAGAACGCCACACATAAGGCTTTACAATGATAATCGCCCTTCGGCTGATCAGCCCATTGATATGGCAACCCAATATAAAAGTCATCACAATTTTATTCGCTCAATAAAACCTGCCAATACACGACAAGAAATATACAACTCGGATACAATTATCAATAAACTTAAAATGGACAAACGGGTGTTGGGTGTGGCACCAAAAGTAATGACCCAAGTATTTTATAATCTTGAAACATTGAATTGAATGGCATTATTAATGGTTTAGATGTTGAACAAGAAGCCAAGCTTTTTAATTTTCGTGACTATGTTTTCGTTGGCAAATATTATGATTTAAAAACATAGCAAACAGCATTATTCTTGGCAGAGGAGCGGCAAATAAAATGCTAGCAAAAATTGGCGACATTATTTTAATTACCACCTTGACGGGCGAACAGTTTTCTTTAAAAGTGGTTAGTTTTTTTCAGTCAGGAATGGAAGAGTTGGACAAAGTTCAAAGTTAGACAAGCCTAGCAAACGCCCAAAAACTGTTAGGCAAACCCAGTAATTATTACAGCGATATTCAAATAAAATTATTGGATATGGAACAAGCACCCGCAATGGCGCGAGAATACGAAAACCTTTTTAGCTTGGATGCAGAAGATATTCAAACCGCCAATGCACAATTTGAAACAAGCAGCAGTGTGCGTTCCATTATTTCTTATGCTATTGGCATTACATTATTAATTGTTTCTGGATTTAGTATTTATAACATCTTAAACATGATGATTTAGGAGAAAATGGATACCATTGCAATATTAAAAGCCACAGGTTTTGCGGGTTCTGATGTAAAGAAAATATTTATTACCATTGCTTTAAGCATTGGTATATCTGGAGCAATTGCTGGCGCCATTTTTGGCTTTTTAATCTCCAAATTAATTGATACCATTCCTTTCAACAATGAATCTATGCCAACTGTAAACACCTATCCCATTGATTATGGATTGCATTATTATTTGATAGCTGTTGTCTTTGCCATTTTAACCACCTATTTTGCTAGTTGGTTTCCGGCTCGCAAAGCAAGTAAAATAGACCCAGTAGATATAATAAGAGGCAAATAAATGGAAAATAAAATAGTTTTAGAAGCCATATCAATATTCAAAACCTTTCACGACCCTGTGAAAATTGATGTTTTAAAGGATGTTTCATTTACCATCAACCGTGGCGAGTTTGTTTCCATCACCGGAAAATCTGGTTGTGGAAAATCCACTTTGCTTTATATCCTCTCTACAATGGATACAGACTTTACAGGTGATCTTTTTATTGACAATGAAAGCATGAATAATAAATCCGATAAAAAACTGGCACTTGTTCGGAATGAAAAAATAGGACTTGTTTTTCAGTTTCATTATTTGCTTAATGAGTTCAGTGTGTTGAAAAATGTTATGTTGCCCGGATTTAAACTTGATAAATTGCCCGAAGAGGAATTAATAGCCAATGCACTCAAATTGCTGAAAAACTTAGGCACAGAAAAGCTAGCATATAAAATGGCTTATCAATTGTCTGGTGGCGAAAAGCAAAGGGTTGCCATTCCACGGTCTATGATAAACAATCCACTTATTAATATGTGTGATGAACCAACAGGCAACCTAGACAATAAAAACACGAATATTGTTTTTGACTTCTTTAAAGAACTAACAACAACCTACAACAAAACGCTTTTGGTTGTAACACATGATTTGCATTTTGCAGAAAACACGCAGCGCATTATCACAATGGATGATGGCAGAATAGTTTCCTAATAAAAAAAATGCGATAAAATAAAAGACAAAATTTGTCTTTTGATGTAATCAATGTATTTTTCTAAACAAACAATATATGTTTTAAAATAAATGAATTCTTCGGTTTGTTTTACACTATTTTCATATGAGTTTAAAATAATATTAAAATAAATTTGGCTTCAACAAGGCGAGAAATTACCAGATGCTTGACGAAAACAAAACTATTTTAAATGAAGTGAAAAAAAAGAAGCGGTGATAAACTGTGATATATTAAACCTCCAAACTATGAATTCAGAGGCTTAACTGGAATTTACAGCGACTTAAATAACTTGACCTATGTTTCTTTTGGTTGGGATTAAGACTATGAACAAACTAAAAATAATTTTAATCAAACAACCTAATTTCAGACACCCCCAAAAAACCAAAAGCTCTATTTTCTAGAGAAAAAATTTGTGAAATCGAAACCTAGATATTTTAATGCAGAGAGCAAAAATCCTGTAGCCGCCACTTCATCCAAATTACCAATAATAGGCAAATTATCGGGGATGAGTTCAAAGACACCAAAGGTTGGATTAATGAGGTAGAGGGTTGTAAAAATGACCGTAAAAATGGCCATTATTTTTTTGCTTGATTCGTTCATTGTTTTTTTGATTAAAAAAGCCCCAACAATTGTGCCAATTGTTTTTTCGGTTCGCTGCAATAGTTGATTTGCTGCCTTTTTTGGCTTGTTTTTTTATTTTGCACAAAAAAATTAGGTTGAAAAACACCTTTAACAACACCTCCTTAAGTCGTTTTCTGATTCAAAACTTGGGGTTTCATGCGTAAATCGGATAAAAACGCTTATTTTCGTACCTTTTTTAAAACCCATTCATTGAAACGCATTCTGTTACTGAGCGACACACACGGCTGCACGGAGCCAGATATTATTAAACATTTTGATAATGCAGACGAACTTTGGCATGCAGGCGATTGGAGCAACAAAGCCCTTTTTGAAATTATGGAAAAAACCCAAAAGCCCGTGCGAGGGGTTTGGGGCAATGTAGATGGGCAAGAATTGAGAACTATTTTACCCTTGCATAATCAGTTTTCTATTGGAGGCATTCGGTTTTGGATGACCCACATTGGCGGTTATCCGGGCCAATACAACCCTAAAATAAAACCACTGTTAGACAGAGATCCGCCTGATGTATTCATTTGCGGACATAGCCATATTTTAAAAGTGCAGAGAGATGCAAAATATAAGAACATGCTCACCATCAATCCAGGCGCAGCCGGCAGACACGGTTTTCATTTGATGCGAACCATGATAAAATTTGAAATAGAGAACGGAAAGCTGCAAAACATGGCCGTCATTGAACTCGGAAAAAGAACGGCAGGAATTTTGCCTGATATACAATAAACCCTTACAAATAAAGTTATAAAGAAAATGAAATATTTAATTACAACCATCTTATTAGTTTCGATAAATGCTTGTGCTGTGGCGCAAAAAGATAAAAAAGAAAGCCCTGCTTTCAAAATTTCCGAAGAAGCATATAAAGAATATGTAGAACAAAATTTTGAAAAAGCATCAGACTTAATTAATAAAGCCGTAAAAAAAGATTCTACTTATATTAATGCATGGGAATACAAAGCAGAAATAGATGCAAAAAGGGGTAATTTTAAAGAGGTAATTAGGGTTTGCAACAAATTAATCAGCATGGAACCGGATAATTTTTACAATTATTACCGTTTGGGCTTTGCGCTGAAATCAGATATGAAATATCAAGAAGCCAAGGAGGCTTTCAAAAAATATTTAACAAATCCAAAGAAAATAGACCCCCGAAAAAAAGAATACATAGAAAATGAGATAAAAAATATGGATGCTTGCGATAATTTAGTGAAAAATCCTGTACCATTTAAACCCGAAAACATGGGGCCAAGTATCAATACATCTACAAACGAATATTTTCCGGGTATCACAATAGATGGTAAAAATTTTTATTTCACTAGATTGGTAAATGATGGCAGAATGGTACAAGAAGATTTTTATGTTTCACGAAAAACGGATAAAAACGAATATTTACCAGCCATAGCAATGCCATTTCCCATAAATACAAAATTTAACGAAGGCACTATATCTGTTACGGCCGATGGCAATTTTGTTTTTTTTACGGCTTGCGACCGTTTAGATAATTATAACACGCCCATAGGCAAAGGCAGTTGCGATATTTATGTATCTGCATATTTTAATGGAAAATGGAGCGAACCAAGCAACATGAGCGATGCCATCAACACGCCATCGTGGGAGTCGCAACCAAGCATTAGTCCAGATGGGTTAACCATCTATTTTACAAGTGGCAAGCCAGGGGGATTTGGCGGCACAGACATTTATAAATCTGAATTTGACACAAAAAACAAAGTATTTAAACGAGGCGAAAACCTAGGCCCAGATATTAACACAGCGGGTAATGAAAGCAGCCCATTTATCCATTTCGACAACCAAACCCTTTATTTTGTTTCCAACGGGCATTTGGGCATGGGCAACAATGATATTTTTGTAGCAAAAAAGAACGAGGCAGGCAAGTTTTCTGGGGTCAGAAACATAGGTTACCCTATCAATACAGGAGGCGATGAGATAGGATTAATTGTTGATAGAATGGGCAATTATGGTTATTTAAGTTCAGACAGGCCAGGAGGCATGGGCGGTTTAGATATCTACAAATTTGAGTTGCCGGAGGCCATTAAACCTGAGGCAGTTAATTATGTAAAAGGGATAGTTTTTGATGCTTTAACTCGCGAAAAAAT
The DNA here is from genome assembly GCA_041688295.1 of Bacteroidia bacterium. Taxonomy (GTDB): domain Bacteria; phylum Bacteroidota; class Bacteroidia; order NS11-12g; family UBA955; genus JABMMZ01. Next base: position 5,123 of record JBDNIM010000336.1, on the reverse strand, counting down.
TGGTGCAAAAATAGAACTTTTTGATTTATCGACAGGCCTGTTAATAAACACTTTGACGAGCAACACTGTAACTGGCGAATTCCTAGTGGTATTGCGTTCCAACAACAATTATATGTTAAGTGTTGACCAAACAAACTATCTTTTTTACACCGATAATTTTTCCTTGAAAGATTTGAAAAACCTAGAGCCCTATGAAATTGAAGTGCCGTTAAAAAAACCAGACAAAGACATAGAAATAAAACTGGCCAATGTGTTTTTTGATGTCGATAAATTTGAGATAAAAAAGGAGTCGGAATTAGAATTAGAAAAACTCGTGTTATTGCTTAGAAAATTTCCTTTTATGAAAATAGAAATAGGCGGACACACAGACAACACAGGCGACAAAGCTAAAAACAAAGCTTTGTCATTTAATAGGGCAAAAAGTGTAAAAGAGTATTTAATTTCAAAAGGTGTAGAAGGTACAAGACTCTCTGCAATGGGTTATGGCGACACCAAACCATTAGAAACTAACGATACCGATGCAGGAAAAAGTGCTAACAGGCGCACTGTTTTCAAAGTGATTAGTGTAAATTAAAAATTATTGTTTTTTATAGCCATCGTCCCAGTTTTTCTGATGGGGTTCTTTTAGTAATCCCTCAGAATTGGCAACTATCATTGCTACCGCAGCATCACCCGTAACATTCACTGTTGTACGACACATGTCCAATGGACGGTCTATTGCAAAAATCAAAGCCAAACCAGCTTCAGGAATTCCCGCTTGCGACAAAACAATAACCAACATTACCATGCCCGCACCAGGAACAGCCGCACTGCCAATGGAAGCCAGAGTAGCAGTGGCAATAATGCCAAGTTGTGCTTGAAAAGACAAATCCATACCAAAGGTTTGGGCTATAAAAACAGCAGCCACAGCTTGGTATAAACTAGTACCATCCATGTTGATAGTGGCGCCAATTGGCAATACAAAACTACTAACCTCTTTGTCCACGCCAAGATGTTCCTCCACTCTTTCCATGGTTACGGGTAAAGTGGCAGCGCTCGAACTTGTGGAAAAAGCCAATAGCTGCGCTGGCGCAAATCCTTTCAAAAAAAATTGGGGTGTTTTTTTTGTGAATAAATAAACCATTAACAAATATACCAAAATCATAATTAGTAATCCCACAACAACCGTAAATCCATAAACCCCCAAAGCTTTGAACAATGCAATTGAAGGCGATTCGGCAATTAATCCTGCAATAAGCGCAAAAACGCCTACCGGTGCCGCCAACATAATAAGGTCAATCAACTTTAATATCACCTCATTCAGTCCATCAAAAAAGTTTTTTATTGGTTGTGCTTTTTCTTGCGGAATTAAAATCATGCCTATTGCAAAAAAGATAGCAAAAAAGATAACTTGAAGCATGTTTCCGTTGTCCGTTACGGCTTTAAAAATATTGGAAGGCACAATGTCTTCTAATGCTTGCAAGGGGCCAACGCTTTTTTGTCCGGCCGCCATTTCAATTTTAGATTGGGCATCCTTTTCATAGTTTTTTAGCAATGTTTCTTGAGTGGCTTTATCTATGAATTTCCCCGGTGTAAAGATGTTAACAGCCGTTAAACCTATGCACACTGCTAAAACCGTTGTCAACAGATAAAGTGCTATGGTTTTTAAACCCATTTTCGAGAGTTTAGAAATGTCCTTTAAATCTGAAACACCTTTAATTAGCGAAGCCAAAATTAAAGGAACGGCTATTAGTTTTAATGAATTAATAAAAATATTTCCAAACGGTTTTACCCAGTTTTTTATAAAAACATCGCCCCCAGAAAACTTCAAGCAAATAATTGCAAATACGACTCCTAAAAACATTCCAATCAGAATTTTCCAATGCAAGGCAACTTTTTTATTTTTCATAAAATATTTTATAATCTTAAAATGATGGTTGCAAACCTATCATTTTTTAAGGAATATTTACAACTAAAAATATTTCACCAAAACTATCTTTAACATTGAATTGATGCGGCAGCGCATTTCTTGAGAAATATTTAAAGTTTGTAAATTCCATTTCTCTCGATGAGTTTAGCTCGTTGATGTGCCTTTTATACGACAAACTAAAAGTGTCTGTGCGTCCAGATGTTTTTAATTCATAAATAGTGCTGTCTTTTTCGGGCGAAAATTCTAATATACGTTTTGATAGTTTTTTTTCAATGGGCCAAATGGTTTTTAATTCAAAGTTTTGAATAAATTTATTGCTGTCATTGCTTTTTGCTACAAAACCAAAAAACTTTTGTTGTCTTCTGTTGCAGGTAAACGAAAGAACTAACAATCCTATAAAAAAGGGAATAAATAATTTGATTGGCATATTTTTATTTGAAATGATACATTAAATTAAAGCCTAAAAAAGAGCCAAAGGTTTGTTTGTCTATTGTGAAACCAGCAAAAGGCAATGGCTTAAAGTCCTTTTGATAAACTGATTGATTGGAATTTAACAGTCCTCCAATTTTTACATTGGCATTCAAAACAAATTGGCGAATAGAGAACAATGAATGGTTAAACTCCAATTCACAAAATAGGAGATTATTATTTTGGCTAAATTGATGGTTAAAAGGCGTTAATAATGGTCCAAAAACCTGAATGCTTCCCTCGTTCTTCATTGAACAATATCCTAAATTAAAACCAACGCTTGTTGATTTAAAAGTTGTGTTTTCGCCATATAAAAAATTGTTTTTGAAGTAATGTAAACCCAATTTTGTGTAGTAAGCATTTTGTTTCAAAAACTGTTCAGCATTTATTTCATGATTAAAAAAAGAAGCACCAAAAACATTTTGAATAAATAATTTTTGACCAATTTTATACCTTGTAATTAACTCTGGATTAATTTTATTTTTTAAAATTAAATATTTAAAAGGGCGGGCGATGTCCACGCCCACAGATAAGCGATTGGACAAGCAATTGTTTTCATTTTTTGAAAATCCAGACAACACAATAAAAACCACTAAAAAACAGCTTGATAAAATTTTAAGGTTCATTTGGCAGTAAATTATTTTAAAATGCAAATATATGCAAAATTGACATTTAATTATTGGGTATTATAATCGATAAAAACGGGTTTATTTAATTTGAAAAATCGGGCAATTTTCAAATTAAATAAAGTATCTTTGCACCTTTAAAATATAGTATGATATCAGTTTCAAATATATCTTTAAGATACGGAAAGCGTATTTTATTTGACGAAGTAAATGTAAAGTTTGTGCCTGGCAATTGTTATGGTGTAATTGGCGCCAACGGGGCAGGTAAATCCACATTTCTAAAAATACTTTCTGGTGAAATAGATGCTACAACGGGCCATGTGGACATAGAAAAAGGCAAGAGAATGAGTGTTTTAAAACAAAATCACTTTGAGTTTGATGCTTTCCCAGTTTTAGAAACTGTTATCATGGGCAACAAAGAATTGTATGCCATTATAAAAGAAAAAGAAGCCATTTACGCAAAAGAAGATTTTTCTGATGAAGATGGGATTAAAGCCAGTGAGTTGGAAGAAAAATATGGCGAAATGGAAGGATGGAATGCGGAAAGCGATGCGGCCTCTTTGTTAAGCGGGCTTGGAATAATGGACGAGGTTCATACAAAATTGTTGCATGAATTAAGTAACAATCAAAAAGTGAGAGTGCTTTTAGCACAAGCTTTATTTGGCAATCCTGATATACTGTTGATGGATGAGCCTACCAACGATTTGGATGTTGACACCATTGCCTGGTTAGAAAACTTTTTAATCAATTTTGAAAACACAGTTTTGGTGGTTTCGCACGACAGGCACTTTTTAGATGCAGTTTGCACGCATGTGGCAGATATAGATTTTAATAAAATTCAAGTTTTCACAGGTAACTATTCATTTTGGTATCAAAGCAGTCAATTGGCTTTAAGACAGCGTTCCGACCAAAACAAAAAATCTGAAGAAAAAAAGAAAGAATTGATGGATTTTATCCAAAGATTTAGTGCCAATGTTGCAAAAAGCAAGCAAGCAACAAGTAGAAGAAAAATGATTGATAAATTGGATATTGAAGAAATTAAACCATCTACAAGAAAATATCCAGGGGTGTTTTTTACCCAAGAAAGAGAAGCGGGCGACCAAGTTCTTTCTGTTCAAGGATTGGAATACAAATATGAAGGCAGCAAATTATTTAGCAACCTGAATTTCATAATCAATAAAGGCGAAAAAATCGCCTTTTTATCAAAAAATGTTTTAGCAATCACAAAATTGTTCGAATGTCTATCGGGCAGAGATTTTAATTTTAAAGGCTCTATAGAATGGGGCGTAACCATTAGAAATACCTATATTCCCAATGACAACTCAGAATATTTTGAAGGTATAGACCTTAATCTTGTGGATTGGTTAAGACAATATTCAGCAGAAAAAGATGAAACATTTATCCGTGGTTTTTTGGGAAGGATGTTGTTTAGTGGAGAAGAGAGTTTAAAAAAAGCCAAAGTTTTAAGCGGTGGCGAAAAAGTGAGATGTATGTTAAGCAAATCAATGCTTGAAAGCCCTAATTTAATTGTTGCTGACGAACCAACCAATCACTTGGATTTAGAAAGTATTCAATCTTTAAACAACAGTTTTATAGAATTTAAAGGCACAATTTTATTTTATTCCCATGACCATGAATTTATGAACACTGTTGCCAACAGAATTATAGAAATTGGTCCAAATGGAATGATAGACAGATTTTCATCTTACGATGAGTATTTAGAAGAACCATCAATTTTAGAAAGAAGAACAGAACTTTATAATTAAAAAAATGCCAAAAATTACTTTTAAATTTGAAAAGGCGGACAAAAAGCCTGTCATTGTGGATATAGCTGAAGGAGAAATGATTCTTGATGTTGCGCTAGACAATGATGTTAACTTGCATCATAATTGTGGGGCTGTTTGTGCTTGTAGCACTTGTCACATATACATTGACGAAGGCTCAGATTCACTAACAGAAATTAGCGAAAAAGAAGAAGATTTTGTTGATAGAGCGCGCAATCCAAGATATAATTCACGATTGGCTTGTCAATGTATATTAGAAAGCAATACCGACTTGGTTGTTACAATTCCTGATCAATCTGTAATTATAGGACATTAAAAATTAAAATAAAAAAATAT
>JBDNIM010000335.1:0-10069 GCA_041688295.1 Bacteroidia bacterium | reverse complement strand
CAGCCCATAACAGCTAGAGTTTCGTGGTGGCTGCAAGCCAAGCCATGAAACTCCCGTTGAACATAACCGTACATTTTCTGCCCCTTATGGAGTTATCGTTATTGGGTTTTATTAATTTTGAGAGAAGTAAATTACCTTCTTTTTTTCTTGCAAAAAGTTGGTTTTTTTAGCGATTTCCTTTCCCAAAGTTTCGGGATGGTAAAAGTCCCGCCCTTCTTGCAGCTGCAAACCGTCAAACCGTCTAATTACTCAAATCAAGGCTTTGAGAATTGCATGGTTGAAAAATTTTAAAGGGAAGTATCCGATTGTTTGTGTATGTTTGTGGAGTATTTAGATAACTTGTCCCGATTTTTCGGGAGACTGCCGTTAGCTGCAATGCTGAATGACGACCACCAAACAAGAAAATAACGAACGAAAAATTAAGTAAATGAAAGGATTTCTTATAGTATTACTTACCACAATTACAGCAACCAATATTTCAGCACAGACGGCAGACACGATTTCGTTTATTAAATCAAAACGTATGTCGGACGCAGACTTGGCAAAAAAACGTGAAGGAACTTTTGTCACCGGTATTCCAGACTTCTCATCAGACCCTGTAACCGGTTTTGGCTTTGGCGTAAGGACAAATGTTTATTGGAACGGTAAGCGGACAAATCCTTTTTTCGCATACACGCCATACCTTGCGAAACTTAAAGCCAACGCTGCATACTATACTTCAAACGCAAGAGAAATTATTTTATCGCTTGACATGCCATATTACAAAGGGACACGTTGGCGATTTAAAATAGACTTCAAAGCTCAACAAAATCCTGCCAATTTATATTTTGGTTCAACGGAATCTACACTCGGAGAACTTAGATTGCCTTCAACACCAAACGGTGGACAAACTTATTCAACATATTCTTCCTTTGACAAAGTCAGAAAAACGCTACGACCAGGCGGAATCGGAGAAGAAAGTTTTGTGACAGATGCTTTATCAAACAGGTTTAGAGAAACTGAATATATGCTAAATCTAAAAGCTGACTATGCACTTGGCAAAAAAGGAATTTGGCGAATAATGGGCGGTTATGAAATTCAACATTTAAGTTACAAAACATTTGAAGGGACAGAAGCTGAAGCAATAGACCCAAACACAGGACAAGAAATTAAAGCACCTAATGGAACTTCATTGCTTAGACGAGACTTTCAACAAGGACTAATTTCAGGGCTTGAAGGAGGTTGGGTTTCTATATTACAAACAGCATTAATTTTTGACACAAGAGATTTTGAACCCGACCCAACTCGTGGATATTATCTTGAAATTGCAAACGAATTTTCAAACCCAGTCATCGGTTCTCAGTTTAGCTTTAACAAGCTATTCATTCAAGGACGAGTTTATAAAAAAATACCAATTGGTCCACGGACAGTTTTTGGTGGACGATTTGGCGTAGGAAATATTTTTGGTAGCAATGCACCGTTTTTTGAATTTCAAGACCAATGGAGTCCAGATGGAAGTATAAATTCATTAGGCGGTAAACAATCACTTCGTGGACACAGGGCAAACCGATTTTTAGCACGTTCATTGGCTTTTGCAAACTTTGAATTACGTATAAGACTTGCAGAAGTGAAATTGAAAAAACAACGCTTTGCATTTGGCATTGCGCCATTCTTTGACGCAGGAACAGTAAGGGACAATTGGCAAGACTTGAACTTTACAAATATCAAAACTTCATACGGTGGTGGTTTAAGAATTGCGTGGAATCAATCAACAATTCTTTCCTTCGACTATGGCGTTTCAAAAGAGGATAAATTATTTTACTTTGGCATTGGACAAGCATTCTAAAATGACAGCAAAACAAACACAACAGACAAGTAGCACTGGCCTAAGGTAACTACCAAACCGTCAAACCGTCTAAGTACTTAAACCAAGGCACTGAGAATTGCGATTTAAGCCTTTCACTTCGTGGCTGCTTTGCGTTGTTGAACGAAGCTTTGGTAGTTATTGGAAATATTAAAATTTGTATTTGGAGACTGAATTAAAAACGGGTGTTGTTTTTTAGTGCGAAATTTTAAAAGCAAACCACTTAATTGGATTTGCATTCTTAATTCTAGCCGTATATTTTATCTTTAAAAAATAAAATAAGTTGCCGAAATTATACAATTGAGCTTTCTCCCTTTTTTTTTCAATACAATCTCCTATTTGCAATGCAACATCATCAGATTATACACTTCCTTTCCATAAGAAACTGTGAATCCATAGTTTATGGCAGTTTCAAGATCATCGCAAGCTTTTTCTTTTTTGCCTAGTTCAATATAAATTAAGGCCCTTGTTCTGTAAGCATACGAGTTTGATGGATAAAGTTTCAATGATTTTTCAATGTCTTTCATCCCCCCTTTCAAATCGCCAAGCTTAAGTTTGCTATAGCTTCTGTTGCTGTAGGACAAAGCTTGGTTGGGCTCAAGAACCACCGCCTTATCAAAATATTTAATTGATTTAGCATATTCTCCCATTTCTTGATATTTGAATCCAATATTTATATAAGCAGCAGTACAAGTGGAATCAATTTCAATGATTTTAAGAAAATATTTCATGGTTTCATCCCCTCTGCCTACTTCATCGCAAACTGTTCCTAAGTTATTGAGTGTGCCAACATCTGTCGAGTCAATTTTATAGGCTTCAATATAATCAATATAAGCGCCTTCATGGTCTCTTTTGTATTTTTTTGCAGCCCCTCTATTCACAAATCCTACACTCTTAAATGTATCATTTTTAGCATATTCTATTGATTTTGTAAAATCTTGAATCGCATAATCAAAATCGCCCGAAGACAAATATATGTTGCCCCTTAAATTATAAAATGTAGAATTTATCGGGAAAATTAATATAGCAGAATTAAGCGTATTTAGTAATTCAGGCTTTAGTTTTAATTCAAGTTGTAATATTGCTTTTATTTCAAAATATTTTGAATTAAAAGAATCTAATTTCATTGCACTCTAAATCTTTTTGAGAGCGGTTTTGTAATTCTTTTTTTTATAGGCGGCCTCAGCTTGAATGAAAAAGTCTGTTGCGGTTTGTCCTACTGTAAATTTCAGTGAACCAATTAAAACCATTAAAAGTAAATATCTCATGTATTATAAAAATTATTGTCTTTTATTGCAAAAACATTTGCAAATAAAGACGGCAACAAATATAAACCAATTTACGAAAAACAAAAGCAAAATATCAAAACGCGTTGGGTAAATTAAAAAACACATCATACTAAACAATGTCGTTTTATTATTTCATAAAACACAATTTTAGGGATATTCCTTAAATAAAAAGGGTGGCTTGCTTAGCAAACCACCCTTTATTAAAAGACTATAGTTAGTTTAATTATTTTTTTAAAATTACATATTCATTGTGCTCAACACTTGGTTCATGCTTCTAACAGCATCAGCCGATTTGTTGAAAGCCGCTTGCTCTTCAGCGTTCAATTGGTAATCTACAATAGACTCCCAACCGTTTCTGCCAATCACAACAGGCACACCCAAACAAATGTCTTTTTGACCATATTCACCATCTAAAGCCACACAACATGGCATTACTTTTTTCTCGTCTCTAACAATTGCTTCAACCAAAGCCGCTCCTGCTGCGCCTGGCGCATACCATGCGCTAGTGCCTAACAATCCGGTTAAAGTTGCGCCACCCACCATCGTGTCTGCTGCTACTTTGTTTAATTCCGCTTCGCTTAATTTTTGACTAACAGGCTGTCCGTTTACGGTTGCATATCGTGTTAATGGAATCATTGTTGTGTCGCCATGTCCTCCAATAACAACACCATGAATATCATTGGTAGAAGCGCCCGTGGCCAAAGATAAATAACATTTGAATCTTGCACTGTCCAAAATGCCTCCCATTCCAATAATTCTATTTTTAGGAATGCCACTAGATTTTAAAGCTAGGTAAGTCATAGTGTCCATTGGATTGCTAATGACAATAATAATTGCATTTGGCGATTGCTCTAAAATATTTTGAGTTACAGTTTTAACTATCCCAGCATTGATACCAATCAAATCTTCTCTTGTCATACCAGGCTTTCTTGGAATGCCGCTTGTAATAACAACCACATCGCTATTAGCCGTTTTAGAATAATCATTGGTGCTACCAACAATTCTCGTATCAAATCCCAATAAAGACGATGTTTGAAACAAATCTAAAGATTTGCCTTCACTAATGCCTTCTTTAATGTCTAACAATACCAATTCTGAACATAATTCTTTTCGTGCAATATTATCTGCACATGTAGCGCCTACGGCACCTGCTCCAACAACTGTAACTTTCATTTTGATTTTTTTAATTAATTATGAGCGCAAATTTAATTGATTATTTTTGTTATTAAAAACAAAGCGCCTTATCTTTTTAACAAAAAAAATATAATTAGTAAATAAGTTAAGATTTTAAGGGATTAGTCCTTTCTTGTTTGTCTCCGACCTAGTTTTTTAGCCATTGGCTTAATTACTTTTTTCTTGGGTGCATAAGGATCAACCGGATTTTTGAAATTCGGTGTTTTTTTAGAGTATTTGGCAGCTTTACTCTTTTTAACCAACGAAACCTCTGTTTGTTCATTGTTAGATTTTAGCAACCTTTCGTTCAATTGTTTCAATTCACTAGGCAATAATTCTCTGTATTTGCCAACCGCCAATTTGCCCAATTCAATATTCATGATGCGGGTTCTAACCAATGATTTTACATCATAACCCATTGCTTCACACATTCTTCTTATCTGTCTATTTAATCCTTGTGTTAGCGTTATTTTAAACTTTTTGGCGCTTAGTTGATAGGTTTTGCAAGGCTTAGTAACTGTTTCAAGAATCTCTACTCCAGCAGCCATTTTTTTCAAAAAATCAGGTGTCAAAAGTTTGTCAACCGTCACCACATATTCTTTTTCATTCTGATTTTCTGAACGCAATATTTTATTAACAATATCGCCATCATCCGTCAACAAAATAAGGCCTTCACTGTCTTTATCCAATCGCCCAACAGGAAAAATCCTTCTGTTGTGATTAATGAAAGAAATAATATTGGTTTTATCCTTTGCATCGGTGGTGGAAGTAACGCCTTTTGGTTTATTAAAAACAATGTAGTAACCTGCTTTATCGTTGTGTTTTATTATTTCATCGTCAACATACACTTTGTCTGTTGGAAACACACGACTCGTTGGCAAGGCTGTTTTTCTTCCTATTTTCACTCTTTCTTGAAGCACCAAAACATCTGCCTCTCGCCTAGAGCAAAAGCCAGATGAACTAATAAATTTATTGATTTGTATGCCGGTAGTTGGTTCCAAGAAAATTTTGTGTTTTTAGTTAAATATTAAATCCAGTCCATTGCCATTGCAAATCCACCTATTGTTGTAGGCAAAGCAAGCCAAAATGCTTGTGGCAAAAAGATTAACAAAACTACTAAAACGCTCAACGACAATAAGAATAGTGCCCAATATCCAGCTTTTGATTTTTTTTCTGTCATAATTTCTATAATTTAAGGACTGCAAACTTAATTCTTGTTTTTAGTATTTTTATATTTCTATTTTTTTAAGATAATAAGGAGCATCATATAGTTGTAAGTTGTAAATCACAAGTTGTTAAAGAAAGAGAAACCCTTAAGCTTCGGTCTTCCCACTTTACGCACAATTCAAATTTCTCAATTTTTAATTCTCAATTTTAAATTAAATCCAAAACATTCCTTTATCTTTGCACCCCGTTTTTGTTCATTATAAATGCTATCTAGAAGGAATATCCGAATCAAAGTTTTACAACAACTTTATGCTTTTCAACAGCAATCCAATTTATCGCTGCCAAGTCTTAGCAAAACGCTAAAAACAGACTATGAAAATGTTTACAACATTTACTATTTCTCACTCTCATTTCTTGAAAATCTAAATGATTTTTTAGAAAGCGAACGATTGATAGAGTCAGAAAAATATTTTCCGTCAAAAGTGCACATTAGAAAAACTTTTTTTATAGAAAGGCTTGGTTTTTACAATGCTTTGATAGATGACAACAACTATAAATTAGGTAAACAAAGAGGAAAATTCAGTTGGAAAAACCACGGCAACTTGTTCAATAAGTTTTTTGAAGACATTGTACAATATGATTTCTTTAAAGAATTTGATTTATTTGAAATGCCAGAGAAAGAAGTTCAAAAACAATTTTTAACCAATTTGTTCGAACTTGCATTTAATGAATTTGAACTATTTGAAGATGCCCTTAGCGAAGAGTATGTTTTATGGGATGATGATAGTGCAGATGTTTTGCAAGCCATCATTAAATGTATTGATAAATTTTACGATAAAGACAAAATTTCGGTAGAAAAGCCTGAATTTAAACAAATAGAAGGCATGGGTTTTGGCGATGAATTATTGAACAAATGCGTAATTGAAAAAGACAGTTTCAATCAAATGATAGCGGACAATCTTTCAAATTGGGACTCTGAAAGGCTGACAATAACCGACACAATTCTTTTGAGAATGGCGCTTGCAGAGTTCATACATTTTGAAACCATTCCACCAAAAGCAACCATCAATGAGTATTTAGATATAGCAAAATTGTACAGCACGCCAAAGAGCCATATTTTCTTGAATGGTGTGTTAGACAAAATAAAAATACAGTTAACACAAAGCGGCAAAATGAAAAAATCAGGAGTAGGTTTGAAAACTGAATAAAACCTATTAAATTTGCCTACATATTTTCTTACAACATGAAACTTAAATATTTATCAATTTTAGCAATCAGCACATCCTTGTTTTTCTCGGCTTGCAGCAATCCAAGCACACCAAACGAAGACTTAAAAGAAATGATTGAAAACCCTGCAAGTGCAGAAACACCAGACAAAACAGCCGAGTTAGCCGAGATGACTTTCGACAAAACAGAGCATAATTTTGGCGATATGGTAGAAAACCAAGTGGTAGAAACCATTTATAAATTTACCAATACAAGCAAAAACCCTTTACTTATAAATGATGTAACAGCGCCATGCGGTTGCACTGTGCCTAGCTATCCAAAAGAGCCTATAAAAGCAGGCGGCACCGGAGAAATAAAAGTTGTTTTTAACAGCGCAGGCAAAGGCGGCATCAATAATAGAGAGGTAACAGTATTGGCGAATATAAAAGAAGGTTCAATGCCCTTAAAATTCAAAGCCAATGTTCGAGAAATCGCAAACACAAATTCAAACATAAACCAATAAAATATGCAAATTTCAACTATAATTCTAGAAGTAGCGGCAGCTCAAGGCAGTTCTACAAACTTTTTTATCATGATGGGCCTAATGGTCGTTGTGATGTATTTTTTCATGATTCGCCCGCAGCAAAAAAAGGCAAAAGCACAAAAAACCTTTGTTGATGGTCTAAATGTTGGTGATCCAATTATCACAACAGGCGGTATTCACGGCAAAATTGTTAAAATGGACGACAACTTAGTAACCATCGAATCAGAAGGAAACCGTTTTAAAATAGAAAAAGGATTTATTTCTGGAGATATGAGCCTTGCTTTAAGCAAAAAAGCTTAATATTTTGTTAAAAGTTGGCATTACGGGTGGAATAGGCAGCGGAAAAACAACCGTTTGTCATATATTTGAAACACTTGGCGTGCCAGTTTACAATGCCGACTTAAAAGCAAAATCGATTATTAACGAAAACCGTGAATTAAGAGCCCTCTTAATTCACGGTTTTGGTTTAGAGGTTTTTAAGGACGGCCAATACAATGCGCCTTATATTTCAAAAATTGTTTTTGAAAACAAGACCAAATTAGCTAAATTAAATGCCATAATTCATCCATTTGTATTCAATGAATGGAAAAATTTTTGCATACAACATGCAAATGAAAACTATGTTATAAAGGAAGCCGCCATTATGCTAGAAACAGAAAGCAAAAACACTGTCGATGTTATCGTTTTGGTATCTTCTCCTTTGGACATGAGAATAGAAAGGTTAAAAAAAAGAGATCAATTTGATGAACAATCTATTATGAAAAGAATAGCCAATCAAATGGACGAAGACTCAAAAAGAAAACTTGCAAACTATATTATAGAAAACAACGAAAAAGACTCTTTAATTATTCAGGTATTAGAATTGCATAAAAAGTTTAAAACATTAGGAAAGCTTAGTTAAACTCTAGGAAACCAATTAACTTCCTCTACCCCATCTTGTTTTGCAACAAATCTAGACAGAACAAACAAATAATCGGACAACCTATTCATATAAGGAATAATTAAATCGTCAACTGCTTCTATGTCATTTAACAAAACAATCATTCTTTCGGCTCCGCGACAAACGCATCTTGCAATGTGGGTTTGAGCAACATTGCTGCTACCTGCGGGCAAAACAAAAGCTCTAAGTTCAGGCAAAACATTGTTCATTTCATCAATAGATGTCTCTAAAAGTTCAATATCTTTTTCAAATAAATCAGGCACAATCATCTTGCTACCCGGTGCCGAAGCCAAAATACTGCCAACCGTAAACAATCTGTCTTGAATTTCTTTCAAAACATTTTGATTCATGCTGTCCGTAACAAACGAACGCAAAAGCCCAATGTAAGAATTGAGTTCATCAACAGTGCCGTATGTTTCAATTCTAACATGCGATTTTGGCACTCTGTCGCCACCAATTAATGATGTATGCCCTTTGTCTCCTCTTTTAGTGTAAATTTTCATAAATAAATAATAACCAATTAGTTTTAATATTGTTTAAAGTTTTTGTTTTCGAAGTCAGATTCTATTAAACCATCTTTAATTCTGACAATTCGTTTCGCATGATTAGCAATTTCTTCTTCGTGTGTAACCAAAATTACGGTGTTTCCTGCCTCATGAATTTCATAAAACAATTGCATGATTTCTATTGATGTTTTAGAATCTAAATTCCCCGTTGGTTCATCTGCCAATAAAATACTTGGATTATTAACCAAACCTCTCGCTATGGCTACCCTTTGTCTTTGTCCTCCCGAAAGTTCATTGGGTTTGTGCAGCATTCTGTCTTTTAGCCCTACTTTTATCAAAATTTCTTGAGCAACCTCGCTGCGTTGTTTTTTCGAAATTCCGGCATAAACTAAAGGCAGAGCCACATTTTCTAAAGCCGTCATTCTCGGTAAAAGATTGAAGGTTTGAAAAACAAAACCAATCTCCTTATTTCTGACCTCTGCAAGATCATTCTCCGTCATTTTACTGACATTAATACCATTTAAAACATATTCGCCCTCACTTGCGGTGTCCAAACACCCTAAAATATTCATTAATGTCGATTTTCCAGAACCAGAAGGCCCCATTAAAGCAACATATTCCCCTTTATCGACACTTAAACTTATTTCCCTTAAAGCATAAATGGTTTCTGTGCCTAATTTATAAATCTTTTTTATGCCTTTAATGTCGATTAATTGCTTCATTATTTGTTTTGTTCAATCACTTTGGGCACTCTAAAATAATCTGAGTCCTTTTTAGGAGCATTTCTCAACAATGCCTCTCTTGAATATTCTTGAACTATTTCATCTTCCCTAACAATATTTTCAGTATTTGTTAAATGAATCAGCGGTTCAATATTTTCTGTATCAATAGTATTCAAACTCTCGCAAAGCACCAAAATATTTTCTAAATCTATTTTTAGGTTTTCTTTTTCAACTTCAGTAAAGTTTAATTTTGACAAATGCGCCAATTGATTGATTTTTTCGTATGTAATTTTCATTTTTAGATTTGTTATGATTTATAAAACTGCTTTAAATTTCAATTCGTTTTCAATAATACTATAAATTTTATCTTTCAAGCCATCTGCATCCTCGCTATTTAGACCATTAGTACTAATTGCACGATGAATCTTAAAATGAACACGAATTGGATAAAATTCCCATCTCTCATCAGGTAATATTTTAAAATTATTATAAAAAGTAATTGGAACAATTGGAACTTTATTTTCTATAGCCAACTTAAATGCCCCATTTTTAAAACTTTTCATTTTGGGCGCATCTTTCCATATCGTTCCTTCAGGAAAAATAACAATACTATATCCGTTTCTGATTTTTTCGCCTGCAACCAAAAAAGATTGATGCGCGTTTTTAATGCTTTCTCTTT
>JBDNIM010000334.1:0-4433 GCA_041688295.1 Bacteroidia bacterium | reverse complement strand
AGAAATGCAAATATCCCTTGGCAAACAAATAGTTTTTTCTCTAAATATATGGCAGTAAAAACTTTCAAAATATTATCTCGGCACTTCTATTTTTTTAATTATTTCGTCAATAACATCTTTTATCGAAAACCCTTCAATTTCTTTTTCTGGGGATAAAATTAATCGATGATTCAAAACTGGGTGTAGCGCAAAATGAATATCGTCTGGGCTTACATAATCTCTTCCTTGCATGGCTGCCATGGCTTTCGATGTTTTTATGATGGCTATAGACGCGCGTGGCGATGCGCCTAAAAAAATGTCTTTATTGTTTCTTGTGCTGTCAATTATTTGCGCTATATAGTTAATAATTGCGGGACTAATAAATATTTGTTCAATAATCTCTCTGTTTTTTAGTATTGTTTCGGCTTCAATAACTGTTTGAACATCATTGGTTATTTTTTGAGAAAAATCGCCATGAAATTTATTTAAAATTTCAATCTCTTCACTCAATGTTGGATATTTAATTAAAATTCGGAATAAAAAACGATCTTGTTGCGCTTCAGGTAGTTTATAGGTGCCTTCTTGTTCAATTGGATTTTGGGTCGCCAAAACCATGAAAGGTTTTTCTAATTGGTGCGAAACACCATCAAAAGTAATCTGTTGTTCTTCCATCACCTCAAACAAAGCCGACTGTGTTTTTGCTGGCGAGCGATTTATTTCATCTATTAAAATAATGTTCGCAAAAATTGGTCCTTTTTTGAAATCAAAACTCATTTCTTTAGGATTGTAAACGCTTGTTCCTGTTACATCGGCTGGCATTATGTCTGGCGTAAACTGAATGCGCTTAAATTTTAGGTTAATCGTTTTCGCAATTAAATTAACAGTGAGGGTTTTTGCAATCCCGGGCACTCCTTCAATTAAAACATGGCCACCAACGAATAGGCCAGCAATAATTAAATCCATCATCTCATCTTGCCCAACTATCACCTTGTGCAACTCTGTTTTTATTGCCGAAACATCTGTTTTTATCTTTTCTATTGCTTGTTTTAGTTCTGTGTTGGTATTAAAATTTGTTTCTTCCATATTTATTTTTTGTTTCTGTAATGTTTGTAAAATGTATTGATTAATTGATTTAATTCTATTAAATCTTTCTTGTTTAAATGCAGCACCTCGCCTTTTAAATGCTGTTTTTGTTTTTTGAAAATATTAGAAATAACATTAATTTCTACTTTTGAAATTTTTGAGATATGTTCAATTGTATTGTCATCATATTCTTTGTAATTTATGTTTAATTTGGTTTTTAAAAACAAATTAAATTGTTGCATTTTATAACTTCCCATTGCCGAAAAACTGGTTTTCCTTAAAAATAAAGCGCTAATAGATTTAATGAAATTTTCACTGGTGTTTTCTCTCGTTTCTATTGGAGGGATGCTTTTCTGTTTCCTTTTTAACCCAAAAATTAAAAATAAAATAGCTCCGAAAATCAAAAGATACCATGCCCAGCGCAATGCCGGTTTGCTTAAAATGAAAGATAATGGGGTTTTGTTTTGAGAAAATAATTGTTGTGTGTTTTTCTTGTATTCTTGAGAATATTGGTCAAGGATAATTGGATTTTCAGGCAAATTATTCAAACAAAAGTTTAAATATTGATAGCCAGAATTGTCTTTTAAAAAATAATTCGTAAAAAGCAATGGTGTCGTATTAAAAAATATTGCCCCATTTCCGATTGGCTTTTTTATGAAATTGATTTCATTGTTTACATATCCTAAAATTTCAATTTCTTTACTTTCGTCTTGTTCATATTTTAACTCATCATTTTCAAAATCTTCAATTAAATAATATTTAGGTTTCAAAAAGTTGAAGTTTATTTTTGTAAAAGAATCATTGTTATTAAAGCGGTATCTAAATTTTGCTAAATTACGCATGCTTTCATTTTTTACTGCTACTTTATAATCATAGAACTTATGAATCATCGTGTCAAATTCATTTTGTAATAATGTATCTAAAAAGTTTTGAGGCAATGTTTCTGAAATAAACAAAACATAGTTGCCTTTTTTTGCAAAATTAATTATTGTTTTTTGTTCGTTTTTTGTCAAATAACAATGCCTTCCTATAAAAACATAAGTTTTAATTTCATTCTTTTTTGTAACTAATTTATCAAAATTTGGCTTTTCTTTTGTAATCGAATAAGCTCCTTTTTTTTGTAAAATCAATTCGTTGAAAACTCCAAAATCATAAGGTTGTTTTTTTGTGTTATTAAATGTTTTTTCCCAAATAAAATCCGTCTTTTTGTTAAAATAAAAAGCGATTAATAATGCCAAAATTAAAACCAACACTAAAATTAAAATATCTTTAGCTTTCATAGTTTTTTATCAGTATTTTTAATTGTTCAAAATCATTTATAAATGATTTGTATTCTATTTCTTTAATTTCTTTTTCTCCATAATATAAGGCATCAAAAACAATCGTCAGTGATTTGAAAACATCCTGTGTTTGGCTGATTTTAATTTGATAAACCAAATCAAAATTTGTATTGTATTTTTTAAAATTGATTAAGTTTTTTTTAATCAATTGCTGTATTATTTGCAAATAATTATACCTAAACGCCAAACTAAGGTTTTTGTTGTTTATCGCATTTTCAATGGCCTTTAAAATTTCTTCTTCTTCAGAAAACTCATTTAAGTTATTGACATTAAATTTAGTTTTGCTAATTAAAAGGCCAACATTTCTGCCTTTAAAGGAATACAAAATTAAAATCAAAATACCCGCAACTAAAATAATTACACTAACAATTGCAACATTTTTTGATATTCCAAAATTATAATCAATCTTCTTGTTTTTCTTTTCTTTTTCTTTTGGTTTTTCTGATTCACTAAAATCTAGATTTTTTGAAGATTTCTTCCATTCTAATGAATCTATAAAAAAGGATTGATTATTTATTGCTTTGCATTGCAAAAAATAAAATATAATGACTAACAAAATAAACGGACGATATTTTATATTAAAACTCATTCTTGCTCCATCCCTAAAAGTTTCTTTTTGCTACCTAGTTTGTCTATCGATTTTTTTAAATCTGTTGCTGTTTCGTTTTCAAATATATTTAAGCATGTATAAAATATCTGATATAGAGCCAATTGAAAAAATAATACAAATGAAATAAATGATAAAATTAATCCACTAAAATTTGTTATAAGCGTAAAATCTCTGTCATTTAAGGTAAAATTTGATAGTATAAATTCAAAAATGATATGTTTTAAAGGCAAAACAACAATTAATTGGGATAAAAAAACCACCATTAATATTTGAATTATGAGAATAAGAATTTTTCCCAAATTGTTTTTAATGTTTTTTGTTATGATTTCAAAAAAGGATTGGTTTTTTGCGTCATTTAATTTGAAAATATAGGTCGTAATTAAGGTCAAGAATACAAAAAAGTACGCAAAAATATTCATTTCACTTTTTATATACAAAGTAAATGAAGACATTCCGGCACTCAAAATACAAAATGCAAGTAATTTGTTTTGACTAAAATTTGTTTTAATATTTTTTTTAAATGCAACATTCAAAGCCCAAAATGTAATACTACCCATAATCAAAGCGTTAGAAATTTGTAAATACCATGTGTTGTTTGGTAGAAAAAGAAATTTAGAGTATTTGAAAATTTCGAAAAAATAATTGGTCGATTTGTAGTTCAACGAGCTGTCTATAAAATCTTTCAAATAAAACAAGTAAATAAATACTGATAAAAGAAGAGAAGCAACTAAGATTTTGGATATTCTGGTTTTAAAATTATTTTGAAATAAGATTAGGCTAAAATATAAAATTTCGGAAGATTTTTGATTGTCTAAAGTCGAGAATTGAATGTTTTTAGTTGGTATGGATTTTATTTCATTCAATGCATTAAATTCTATTTTCCTGTATTTGATATATGGAAATACCACAAAATAAAAAAGCATGAGTGCTACACACAATACAATAAATAAAAGCCTAACAACATTTGGTAATTCTGTGTGTCTTGTGATGAATGATTCTATAAATGCTGCAAAAACTATGAATGGGATGGTTGCCAAAAAAAGTTGAACCCCTTTTTTACCCCAAAAAACAAAGGATTCTTTTCTTGTTTGCGTACCAGTTGTTATAAGCCCTTTGCCTAATAAAATTCCTGCAAATGTCTCTATTACAAGTGTTAAAATTTCAATACTTCCATGCATCCAAACCGTAAGGTTAAACTCTGTACTTAAATTTCGTGAGTAGAAAAAATACATAAAAACACCCAACATAATACCATTGCTAATCATGATGAAAACCGAACCGTAACCTAAAATAATGCCAAATATAAAAACCAATAAAGACACCCGAAGATTATTTGTTAAAATGCTAACAAACATCCCCATTTGGTCTTTGTCTTTATAAATGCCAAAGGGATTGCCTTGGTTAATGTTTTCAATGGTTGT
>JBDNIM010000333.1:0-3207 GCA_041688295.1 Bacteroidia bacterium | reverse complement strand
TCGGCAGCTCCCAAAACCATATCAACACCTGGAATATTAGAAATTTCATCGGGTTTTAACTGCGCATAGCATCCAATAATCACAACAAAGGCTTCGGGATTGTATTTCAAAGCCTCTTTCACCACTTTTTTACACTTTCTATCGGCATGGTCCGTAATCGAGCAGGTGTTGATAACATAGACATCTGCCTTCTCTGTAAATTCCTTTTTTTCAAAACCTTGTTCTTGCATTTGTCTGCCAATAGTGCTCGTTTCCGAGAAATTTAGTTTGCAACCAAGCGTATAAAAGGCAACAGATTTTGACATATCTTTAGATAAGCTGCAAATTTATATAATTTGAACGATTTATTTCAGCCTGATTTTTTTAGGAGAAATTGAGGAAATTCATTTTAGATTTTCCTTTTCCTTTTTCCGTCCTGCTGCCTTTTTATCCTTTGTTCAGTTCGTGTTATTCCGCAGCTTCGTGCGGAATTGTATCGAGAACCCAACACAACAGAAAACTTCACTCAACGGAAAATAATTAATGTTTTTTGACACTATATGGGACGAGGCTTTTAGAAAACCAATAAACCCGAGACAGAACCCAAAACAGAACCCAAAACAGAACATGCGTTAGCCAATAAAACCAACAAGCCCCCAAAAAAAGGCTGTGCGTGTTTCAATATGGCTGTTGGGCGATTTATGGTAGGGGGTGGGGCTTGCAAAATGGACTTTGTTATTTAAAAAATAGGGAATAATGTGCTGCTTATTTTTTGTCTGCTGCCCTATTTGCTTTTTCCTAAATCCTTTTTTCTTTGCAAGGGGCTTTTAATAAATAACGAAGTAGTTGAATAATTATTGAGGAAATAGGAAAATATTTTTTTGTTTGTTTTTATGTGGGTTTGGTTTTTCTAGCGACAAGGGCAAGAATATTTCATTAAGAACCTGCCGCAATGGTATGTTTTTTTGCTGAGGGTTGGTTTTGTGAGATAATGGATTATATTTGTGGCGGTGAAAAATTATAACTTATTTTTAACTTCTGTTAAATTTGAAACACGCAATGCGTAACATAGATATTTATTCAATTATACTATTAAATAGCAATGGTTATGATAAAATGTATGTGAGTTTTAATCTAAAGGGAATTGCGAATACTTATATCGAACTCCGGAACTCATCGCCCCATTAACAGAAAGCGTATTATACGACAGTGCAACCATTAAACAGGCGACTAAAAAAACATAAACTAATAACACGACTAAATATTTTGGCAAGAGGACAATTACATATTAATAACTTTACTTTTGGATATATCAGCTTGAAGGGCAGACATGTAAGCCAACACAATAAAAAAATTAAAACACCCCATCGCTCAAAAAAAATGAATTTCTATGGCTGTCCGAATTGCACACATTTGCTGACTGCCTCTTGCTCAACCCCAAATCACAACAGCCATAAAAAGAGTGTAATTTTTGCCAACGCTTTATTTGTAGTAGACTTTAAAGCTAAGAGTAACTTTCAAAACTTATACTCGGTCTTATATCACTTAAAATCGTCACTTTGCGACTTGAAATTTGAAAATAAATTCATAAGCAAAATGGCAAACTAATCACGAGAAATTTAATACCACATGTCATTAAATATACAATACTTAGAAAGCGAAATAATTGACCAGTATTTTTACGATGAATCTGATTGTCCTTTGATTATTGGTTTTAGTGGATGAAAAGACAGTACAATGGTTTTGCAAGTTGTTTGGAATGCACCAAAAGAATCGAAATAGGATTTCCGCTTCAATCCCTAACGCAAACGACAACCTAACAAGTGTGCAAGACATTACAGAAATATCTCCGAATCTTTAAAAGATTAAGAATAGACAGGGCACATGGAATTGCTCCACATAAACCTATTCTACTGATTTCTGTATTACAAGCATTTCAAAATAATCTAATTCTTAACCAAAGAATTTACATTACTCCAGAATTGGTTGCTTTATTCAAATCAAATTGGAGTTTGCTTGTTACATCAAATCATGATTGCCGTTTTGCTTTACCATTTTACCATTTAATTAATGATAAGTTTTGGAACTTGATTCCAAAAACTGGCTTTGAAAATATCTTACAACTTAAAGCAGGAATGAGAAGTTTTGCCAGCTTAAATGCAGCCGTTGAATTTGCTATTATTGAAGATGATTTGCTTTCGCTGATGAAAGAAAAAAACAGCAACATCAACCTTCAACAATTTCTATTGGACGAATATTTTCCCGAAACAAAAAACAACTTTAGCAATTCATCAAGCGAACAACAAAAAATGTTTGATAATATAGAAGGAAAGATTTTGCATGAAGATGCAGCCGAATACCGAAAGGAAATTCAGCAATTGATGCAGCAACATAACGAAGAAGAAATATTTCTTCGTGGAAGTTTATTCAAAAGAGAGATTCCCAAAATATATAACAACACTTGCTGTATTTCGGGAATGAAGATAGATGCAACTATAAATGTTTCAATGGTTGATGCTTGCCATATTATTCCATTTAGCGAAAGCTACAATGACACAGTAACGAATGGAATTGCTTTGTGTCCTAATTTGCACAGAGCATTTGATAGAGGTTTGATTGCTATTGACGGAAATTATAAAGTTGTCGTTTCAAATACTTTCAAAGAAGGCAAAAGCAATTATAGTATTCGTATATTTGAAGGCAAAGAAATTTTGCTCCCAAGATTGAAAGATTACTTTCCTTTGAAGGAGAATTAGGAGTGGCATAAAGAGAATATTTTTAGAGTAGTAAAATGGATTTAACAAAAGAGCAAATTGACATAATCAATTCGACTGGAAACATTAAAATAAATGCTGTTGCCGGTTCGGGGAAAACTACGACCGTAATTGAATACGCAAGGACAAGACCAGATTCTAGTAAAATTCTATATTTAGCATTCAACAAATCAGTAAAACTTGAAGCCGCCAAAAAATTTGCTGACAAAGGACTGAATAACGTAAAAGTAGAAACGGCTCATTCACTTGCGTACAGACATATAGTTTTTCAAAGCAATTATAAAGTAAGAGGACAAGGCTACAAGACCAATGAAATAGCCGAACTTTTAAACTTGCAAGGCAACGAAGAAAAACACACAGAATATGTAATTGCAAACCACATAAATAAATTCATTGCTTATTTCTGTAATAGTGACAAACAAAAAGTTCAGGACTTAAACTACCTTGACACGGT
>JBDNIM010000332.1:0-6104 GCA_041688295.1 Bacteroidia bacterium | reverse complement strand
TTATTTTTTTCATTTGTAATTCTTTAAAATAATTTTAAAACATACATTTTTTTTAAACTTTTATAAATTAATCTAACCCAATTTTTCAGTAAAATAACACTTTTTCTAAAATTCTAAATATACCACGTAATTTAATAATTACCACCAATTATTCTTGTATTCAATTTTGTATTGTTGATTATTGGTAGTTTTTGCGGTGTTTTATTTAAGAAACTTGTATCAGAAAGACTTTTCATAAACGCAATTATTTGCGATATTTCTTTTTTATTTAAGTTTAATTTGTCTGCGCCTAAGGTTTGATATTCTAAATATAAACCTACACCGGCACCACCGCCATTGTTGTAAAAGGTCATCACTTCATCAAGGGTTTTATAAGCCCCGTTGTGCATGTAGGGTTGTGTAATTGCAATATTTCTAACCGTAGGGGTTTTAAACGAATACTCATAAAAAGGCACTTGTTCCTTTAATAATGCGCTCCCTCTGCCTTTGTCTTTGCCCAAAACTTGTTTTTTTTGATGTGGATTTTCTGACACACCCAACACTTCCGATTCTGATTCGATATAAAAAGGTGGCACACTGCCATTAAAAACAGGAGCAAAATGACAAGTGCCACAAGCGGCCTTGCCCATAAATAAATTAAAACCAGCTATTATATTTTGCTCATTTGGGGCAATTATTTGTTTAGGATTGGCAATCATTTGGTCAAATTTAGAATTTAATCCTATCAATGAACTCACATATACACTCATTGCAAATTGCGTGTTTTGAATACTCACTGCCGCATTGGTGTCTGTCAGAAAAGCATCGCTATACAAGCGTTTGTATTCACTGCTTTGATTAATTTTGTCTAAAATATCATTCCAATTGGTGTTGAATTCCGAACTGTTAGAAATTACATGTTCCATTTGGTCGGTAAGGTTATGTGCCCTTAAATCGTGGAAATAGCGGTCGCTGAACACCGAATTGATGAGCGTTGGAGAATTTCTACTTAAGTGGCCTTCGAAATTATAAGCTAAACTCGTTGCCAATTGGTCTGTAAAACCTTTTTCGGGATTGTGACAACTTGCACCTGAACGCTGATTGTTTGCAGACAAAATGGGGTCGAAAAACAAAAGTTGTCCAAGTGTTTTAGTATTAGAATTAATGAATTGTTGAGGCACATTGATGTAGTAATCGGCATTCAAAAAATTGCTGGCAAATAAGTTGTTAGACAAATAATTAAACGCCTGAAGTTTGCTGTTTATTTCTGAAGGAAGCTCCAGTTCCAATGCCAAATGTGCAGAGAGTAAGTTTTTGTATAGTGGATTGATAATTTGTGTTAAAAAATTATACCGATTAAATGTTTCAAAATTTTGATTGTTTTTTAAATAAAGAATACCTTTACCTAAGGTTTCAAAAACAGAATCGCTCAATGATTTGTTTTTCTTTTCTATTTCAGATTGAAATAGTTTTAAATCAATATTCATGGCTTCAAAACCGGCCAAAGCATCTTGAATGCCACTTGCAGAGCCAGGAGTATCAAAACCTGTAATACCAAATGTAGTAATTCTAATAAGCTCTACTCTGGCAGCAATAAATATATCCCTAGAAAATATTTCGGGTAAAGACAATTGATTAACTTGGCTCAACATAAAATTTAATTGAAACTTAAAATCTTCTGTTTTAAATTGTGCTGAATCATCAAAAAATAATTCATCTAAAACCTGCAAACCTTTTGGTTCTATTACATTGGCTCCAAAACTATTTTGTTCCAATTTGGGCAATGGTGCCCCATTGATATTTTCTTTGATAAAAACAGGGTCATAATATTCTGCTAAATATTCCCACTCTTTATATGATTTTCTTAATTTAAAATAAGAGTTTATGACACGAGGGAAATCAGTCTTTTTGGCTTCAAAAAGCTGTACATCTGCTTTCAATTGCCCAATACTTTGTTTAAAATTTTCAAACCTTTTGTTGTCGTTTTTTCTAATAGTTTCAATAGCAGAATCACCGTTTTTGAAAGCAGATAATGCTAACAAAAATCCTAAAAGTGCAATTATAATCTTAAGTTTATACATGATTTATTATTTACCGAAAAAAGAACCGATACTTTCGCATCGGTTCTTTAAAATGTGTTTTTATAGTTATTTAATAGAGGTTATTCAACAATAAATTTTTGTGTTAATCCTTCTGCATTTCTAATAAAATAAACACCAGATGATAAATCTTCAATATTTATCATATTAACCGCTCTAGCAACTTTAATTCTTTGCCCTTGTGTATTATAGATAGCCACATCAGTTGTTTGATTGAATTGTAATTCTCTAGATGTAGGATTTGGATAAACAGAAAATACATTGCTTTCTTCTTTTAATTGATTAATGATATTTGTAGAATTAACTTTAAATCCAGAAATAGCATAAGTTAAAGAGTTGTTATAAGGAAAAGTGTTTGAAGTACTTGGATGTTGAGAATTCAATAACATTGTATTTTCATCTATCATAACAGCCCCGGTAATTTCTGCACCAGGAGGGCAAGCTGTAATTCTAATTAAATCATTGAATGTTGGATTAGTAATTGACATGTCTAACAAGTATGTTTCACAATTCGTTTGCGTTATTCCTGCTGGCATTCTGTTCCAATTTATTCCATTCAAATCTTCTTGAATAATCATATAATCTTTACCCGCCAATTTCATAAAATCAATACCATCAGGATTTGATAAGTGAATAGCAGGATAAGCAAATCTGTTTTGAGAAATAGAAGCCGGAGACAAAGGACCACCTTCTATGTATGAACGAACTAGGTTTGTCGCAGGGTCGAATTCTATAACTCTGCCATAATAATCATTAAATTTACCAGTCCTTACAGAGTCAGCAGCTTGAGCATCTGTACCCGTAAAGCTTGAGCCTCTTAATATTCTAAATCTTGTTTTATATCCATCAATTAATCCTTGACCTACTACACCGTATCTTGCATTTCCAGAACTATAAGAAAAAGCATCTCTACCTGTTTCGCAAATGTAAATTTTACCATTTAATTGTTGTCCCCATTCCAATCTGTTAAACATAGAAGCACCTCTTCTGATAGCAACAGTGTTTAATTGTATTAAAGTATCTAAATTATTCTCAATGGTTATCCATTTTGTAGGTGCATCTTGTTTGTAAACATATAATTGACCAGTTGTAAAATCGTTAGCTGTTGTTGCCACAAATTTAGCAAGTATTCCAGGAGAAGCATCTTCAAATAAATATACTGTTTTGTTGTCAGACATAATTACTCCACCTTCCCAACCAGCTCTTCCCCAATTGTATTGTTTTCTGATAGCTTTTGCATTATTTGGATCTATTTCCACCATCCAATTTAAATTTTGGAACCTTTTAATAGTTCTGCCATTAAATGCAGGAAAGCCAGCGGGTGTAGTAGTTCCTATGACAAAATCAGTAGTATCTGTAAAATTATTGCCATTGTTGAAAATTTGTCCGTTGCTTCTCTGCATCCACTCTTCAGCAGTCCAGATTCTTCCAGATGGTGTTGAAATTCCACCACAATTCATACCAGTTTCACCAACAGTATTTACAAAATCGACATTAAAGAACTTTCCTTTTCTGCCATCTGTTAAAGTTTGATCAACTACTTCTAGTTGATTGCCTGTGGTTCTTTTTAATTTGAACATTGTCATTCCACCACCATCGCCAATTTTGGGATCTTTAATAGTCATTTCATGGTTTACAATCACATTGCCTAATGTGCCGTTAGTATTGGCACCAGCTTTTACAAATGCAATGTAATCATGCCATTGTTTAGCAGGAGATTTTCCTGCTGGGTTGCCATAAGTGGCAGTTGTTTGCACTGTATCTACACCGCCAACAAAAATAACTTGTTGTTTAAGAGGCGATTTTGGCATCCACACTGTTTTTACAGACCAAGCTGTGTCAATGTTGATAGGAAAAGGGGTTTGCGCATGGCTCGAAAATGCAGCCATACCTGTTGCGATTAAAGTAAAAATTTTCTTTTTCATTTGTTGTATTTGTATGGTGCAAAATTGCTGTGGCAATGTTACCATTACTTTCTTTTCAAATGAAGTTATCAAATAGTTTATGTTAATTTATTACTTGTATGATATTGGTTAATTGTTAAGGGTATATACAAATAACTATTTAAAAATAACTACCAATTATTATCTAATCCAGCATTAACTAATAACCATTCTTTATCGGTTATCCTTTTTATTTATCGATAGCTTTGCAAACCCTTGAAGGTTTATACTTAAATTTGGCAACATTTTTTAAAAAAACACGCTATGAAATTAGGTTTCCTTTTTACCATTCTATTTTATACAACGCTGCTTCATTCTCAAACCCAACTAACTCTCAATCAGTGTGTTGAATATGCAATGCTCAATAATTTAGAGATTAAGCAATCGGCTTTGAATTTGAAAACAAGCGCAATAAATGTGAAGCAAGCCAAAACCAATTTGCTACCCACTTTGTCCACCAGCATTGGGCAACATTATCAATTTGGCCGGAGTATCGATAGGTTTTCGAACACATTTGTGAACCAAACCATTAGGTCTAACAATGCCGGATTGAACGCCAGTTTGGTACTTTTTAATGGGTTTCAAAATCAAAATAGTATCAAACAAAATGAGCTGCTGAAAGCGGCCGCTCAAGATAATTTAGCTCAAATAAAAAATCAAATAGCACTGAATGTGGCTTCGGCTTTTTTGCAGGTGATACAAAATACTGAATTGATAAAAAATGCAGAGTTGCAAAAAGAAACCACCACTAAAAACATAGAAAGAGCAGAAAAAATGGTGGCTGTGGGCAGCAGTGATTTAACCGTTTTGCTAACCCAAAAAGCACAATTGGCAAATGAGGAATTAAACCTAGTGAACGCACAAAACGCTAAGCGGGCAGCCATTATAACTCTTAAATTTATTATGCAAATGCCGGTTTCGGAAGATATAGAACCCATAGTGCCAAGTTTTTCTGACGATGTGCTAGACAACCAATATTCTATCAACGATTTATATATTTCGGCCGTTGCAAGTATGCCACAGATTCAGTCCGCCATAGCGCAGGCAGAGGCAAGCGCCATGCAAACCAAGGTTACAAAAGGACTAATGTCGCCAACCATTGCCGTGTATGCAAGCCTTAATACAGTGTTTTCTCAAAATGCAAAAAACATAACCAATATTGTTATCACAGGGGCAGAACCCATTGGGCTTACGGAAACAAGCAACGAGAGGGTTTTGCGACCTACCTATGCCTACCAAACCGAAACCATTTCGTTTGCCAAACAATTAAAGGAAAATTTGGGGCAGTCGGCTGGATTTAATTTCTCATGGAACTTGTTTTCGGGGTTTCTGGTTCAAAACCAAATTCAAATGGCAAAAATAAACCAAGACATTGCGCAAATAAATTTGACCCAAGTGCAGAATGCCTTATTAACCGAAATTAGCAACGCCCGCAACAATTACGAAGCCGCCAAACTAAAATATAAAGCCACACAAAACAGTGTTTCTGCACAAAAAACAAGTTTAGATTACATTCAAAAAAGATTTGATGCCGGGGTTTCCAATTCATTTGATGTGATTCAATCTAAAAACAATTACAACATGGCGGTTTCAAATGAAATTCAAGCAAAATACGATTTAATTTTTCGAGCATTAATTCTTTCTTTTTATAAAAACAATACAATTTCACTTTAACACATTTCATGAAAAACAAAAAACTATATATCATTTTAGGCAGCATCATTGTTATATTAATCATCGTTGGTATTCTTTCTAAAAAAGATAAAAAAGGGATTAAAATAGCCACAGAAAAAGTAGCGTTGCAAACCATAGTGGAAGAAATTTCGGCCAGTGGCACCATGTATCCAGAAAGCGAGGTAAAAATTAGTCCCGATGTGAGCGGAGAGATTATTGAACTATTGGTAGCCGAAGGCGACTCTGTTTCAAAAGGGCAATTGTTGGCACGCATTAATCCAGATATTTATCAAACCCAATTGGAACAAGCCCAAGCAGGATTGAACAATGCAAAAGCAAATGTGGCAAGTGTACAAGCACAGCTGAGCCGAGCAAAATCGAACTTTGAATTGCAGAAAAGAAATTTTGA
>JBDNIM010000331.1:0-7728 GCA_041688295.1 Bacteroidia bacterium | reverse complement strand
TTATCTACTTCTGAATATAATAAAGCGGCTCTGTCATTGGCTCTTTTTTCCATTGCAGCAACGCCATCCATTTTTTTAACCCATTTAAGGTTTTGCAAGGTTGCGAATATTGGAAAAACAGGCGGTGTGTTAAACATAGATTCTCCTTTTATATGAACGCTATAATCCATCATACTTGGTATTGCACGGCTAACTTTGCCTAAAATGTCCTTTCTAACAATAACAACTGTTACACCCGCTGGGCCCATGTTTTTTTGAGCGCCTGCATATATTAATCCAAATTTTGAAACATCTATTTTGCGGCTCAAAATATCTGAACTCATATCGCAAACCATTGTTACAGGACTTGCTGGAAACGATTGCATTTGTGTACCATAAATGGTATTATTACTAGTGCAATGAAAATAATCTGCATCTGAAGGAATTTCATAGTTTTGAGGAATGTAATTGTAGTTTTTATCCTCAGAGCTGCCCACAACGGCAACTTCGCCAAAAAGTTTTGCTTCTTTAATAGCATTAGCTGCCCAAACGCCTGTTTTCAAATAAGCCGATTTAGTTTCCAATAAATTATAAGCAACCATTAAAAATTGCATGCTTGCACCACCACCCAAAAATAAAATTTCATAGTCTTCTGGGATTTCCATTAATTCTTTAATGATAGCTTTTGTGTCGTCTACAACTTTAACAAACTCTTTGCCCCTATGCGAAACTTCTAATAAAGACAAGCCTGTGCCTTCAAAATTTAAAATGCCATCTACACATGCTTGAATAGCTTCTTGTGGTAAAATTGATGGTCCTGCTGAAAAATTATATATATTGCTCATCTTTTGTATATTTGTGGCAAAAATAATCTAATATTGAATACTATTGCAATGAAAGTTAAAAACATTTTATTTTTTATTGTTTTCTTCTCTTTTATTGGGGTTTTAACAGCTCAAGAAACGCAAGAAGAACTTAATAAAAAGACATTTAAAGAAAGGCTAACCTATAATTTAGGAGGCGGTTTGATGATTGGTACTATTACAAATATCAATATTTTACCCCAAATCGGCTACAGGGCAACGCCAAAATTTACGGTTGGTGTGGGAGCAAATTTGAGTTATTTTAGAGATAATAGATTTTCGCCTGCCTTAAATTTCACAATGTTTGGTGGCAATGGATTTGCTCGCTATCAAATTTCGCAGAATCTTTTTGCTCAAACAGAATATCAGAGATTATATTTTAATGGATTAGGGGGAGACTATGTTTTGGCAGGTGGTGGATATATGCCAAGCAATAGATTTTTTATATCGGCCTATTATTTATTAAAATACCCTGCTAATAATGTTTATGGACAACCTTACTTGATTAGAGCAGGGTTAATGTTTTAAAATAATATAAAAAATAATGTTAAATATTTTTGAAAAAGAAGAAATAAAAATTTCTGATGCTAGAAATTTTAAATTAAAGTCGTTAAAAACAAGTTATCAAACAGACCATAAATCCGATGAAAGTGTTAAGATTGAATTGCAAGAAATTACGGAAGATATTTCCAAACTGCAAGACAAGCTTTTTGCGCAAGGCAAACACAGTGTTTTGCTAGTTTTGCAAGCCATAGATGCGGCAGGCAAAGACAGTTGCATAAAAAAAGTGTTTTCGGGTGTTAATCCGCAGGGCATTAAAGTGATTAATTTTAAGCAACCTAGCAAAGAGGAATTAGCGCAAGATTTTTTATGGCGAATAACTAAAAACCTACCTGAACGCGGCATGATTCATATTTTTAACCGTTCGCATTATGAAGAAGTGATTGTAACAAAGGTGCACCCTGAATATATTTTGAGCCAAAATGTTCCTTCTATTAATACTATAAAAGACATTGATGAAAAGTTTTGGGAAAATAGATATGAGTCCATCAATAGTTTTGAGAAACATTTAGTTGAAAGTGGCACAATTATTATTAAAGTTTTTTTAAACTTAAATAAAACTGAACAAAAGAATCGTTTTTTGGATAGAATAAATACTTCGAAAAAAAACTGGAAGTTTAATGAAAATGATTTGAAAGAAAGAAAACTTTGGGACAAGTATCAAATATGTTACCAAAATATGATAGAAAAAACAAGTAGCAAAAGCGCTCCTTGGTTTGTTGTGCCTTCAGATAATCAATGGATTAGCAGATTAATGGTTGGCGAAATAGTGTTAAAAACCCTGCAAAATTTAGATTTAGAATACCCTGTATTATCGGAAACTGAGTTAGAAGTTTTAACGCAATCAAAGTCAGAACTAGAAGCTGAATCTTAAATTGTTCTTTATTTGTGTAAAACCTATTTTATTAAATGGTTAAGTTTGTAACCTTTTAAACACAAAAATAATTATGAGTAATTTTGAACCAAAAGGGATTTTAATTCCTGTGGGGGGGGCTGAGGATAAAGGAACAGATTTGGAAGAAGGGATTATTTCTCGAAACCATGCAAATTTTATGGAAATGGGTATTTTAGCTAGTATTGTTGCCGAAATTGGCAACACAGAAGCCAGAATTGAAGTCGTTACAACTGCGTCTCAAATACCCGTAGAAGTGGGAGAAAACTATATCGATGCTTTCGCAAAACTTGGTTGCCATAACATAGGGCACATGAAAATTAGAAACCGTGAGGATGTGATGGAAGGCGACCACATGGAGAGGTTAAAAAACTGTGATGCACTTATGTTTAGTGGAGGTAATCAACTTAGGCTGACAGCTATTTTTGGTGGAACAAAGTTTTTAGACCTTTTGCACGAAAGATTTTATAACGAAAGATTTGTTGTTGCTGGCACAAGTGCAGGGGCTATGGCCATGAGCAACACAATGATTTATCAAGGAAACGCAAGTAATGCTCACTTAAAAGGTGAAGTGAAATTAACAACAGGTTTGGCTTTCATAGGTGATGTAATTATAGATTCTCATTTTAATAAAAGAGGCCGTTTTTCTCGTTTGGCACAAGCCGTAGTTTCAAATCCATCTGCTATTGGAATTGGGTTGGGAGAAGATACTGGTGTTATTATTCGCAATGGACACGAGATGGAAGCTATTGGAAGTGGAGCTGTAATTATCATAGATGGACGATTTATAAAGCACAACAATATTGCCGATATTAGCGAAGGTGCAAATATTTCAGTGGAAAACATAGTGGTTCACATTATGGAAAAAGGCAATACATATAATTCGAAAACTAAGGATTTTGAAGCCAATGTAAATGTGGTGGCTTAGACTGGGTAATTTATTTATTTTTTTTAATAATGAGCGGGATATAACAAAGAGTTATAATAAATTTAATTATAGCAGTTGGCACATGTGTCCAAACAGTTTAAGAAAACTGCGGAGTTTTCGCCATCTTTTTACACACAATTGAAACATATTAGAGATGGAAATTTAGAGAATATGTGATTTGTGTAAGATTTAGTTTTATTTGTGCAACGGTTTAATTATCAATTTGTTTCACCTTTGTGGGGTGCTAAATTGGTACAATATTAAATAAAAAAATATGAAAATTAAAAAAACAAGTTTGGGTTTGGTTGTCACTATTATGTTTCTTTCATTCACACCTTCTACATCATCTGCAAGCAATGCTTATGTTGCCACATCAAAATCTTATGAAATTCAACGCACAAGTGCTGCTGAATTGAGAGTGAATGAGATTTATGAAATTTGCAAAACGGATTTGACGCCAGAGAGGAAAAAAGAACTGCGCAAAGAGGTTAAAGCAATTAACAAATTGACAAGCAACGGAGGCGTTTATATATCAGGTGGTGCTGTTATTATATTAATTATACTTTTAATTATTTTGCTTTAAAAAACGCCTTAAAGTAATTTTATCACCAAAATCTAAAACTACAAAAATTAACAAGAGACCTTCTGGAGGATTTATTTAATTCAGAGGTTTTCTTGTTAAAATGTGTATATGTGTGATTAATGTAACTTATTGTAAAAATAATGTAACATAGTGTTTTTTAAATCGGCTCATCTTTGCAGAATATTAAAAACTTAAAATACAATAAAATGAAAAATACAATTAACTACTTGTTTGTTTCCGTCTTTATCCTAGGCATTATTTTGTCGGGTTGCAATTCTGCTGCTGAAGAAATTTCTTCCTCAAGAGAGACCATTGCAATGGCTAAAGAAAATTTAGAACAAGCCAAACAAGAATATATGGAAAATTTTAATCAATTTAAATTAGAGTCTGACAAACAAATAGCCGAAAATGAAGCATTG
Source organism: Bacteroidia bacterium (assembly GCA_041688295.1). Taxonomy (GTDB): domain Bacteria; phylum Bacteroidota; class Bacteroidia; order NS11-12g; family UBA955; genus JABMMZ01. The sequence goes on along the minus strand of JBDNIM010000331.1, from coordinate 3,503 downwards.
ATTGTAAAATTGAAGGAAAATATTAAATCAAAGAAAAAAGCAACGAAAGAAGATTATGAAAGGTCAATTGCGAATTTGGAAGATAAAAATATGGCTTTGAAAGAGAAAATTAGAGAAATTAAATCAGAAAATCAAGACAAGTGGGAACTATTTAAAGAAGAGTTTAGTTATGATTTAAGAGAGTTAGGGAAATCAATTAGAAATTTGGCAATAGTCAATGTAAAATAAATTTAGCCAAATTATAATTATTAAAAATGGGTAATTTACTTTACATAGCGGCAATAGTATTAGTTATAGCTTGGGCTATAGGATTTATAGGATACAACTCGCGCGGAATAATACACATTTTATTAGTGATTGCATTAATAGCAGTGATATTAAGAATCATTAAAGGCGACAGAATAATTTAAAAACAAAAAAAACAATTAAAAAAATAAATATCATGAGTAAAGAAAAAGTTTTGGTAGGCGTATTGGCAGGAATTGCCGCAGGTGCATTGTTGGGCATATTATTTGCCCCAGACAAAGGATCAGAAACGAGGAAAAAAATTGCTAAAAAAAGTAAAGACACTGTTGACGAACTTAAACAAAAATTTGAAAATTTGATGGACGATGTGTCCGAAAAGTTTGAAGAAGGAAAAGTTGGTTTAACTGATGCTTATGGCAAAATGAAAGACAGTGTTGAGGATTTTGCTAAAGAGGCAAAATAATTAAAAATTAAATAAAATCATAAATTGAACTATACTGTCTTTTCAAAAGGTGGTATAGTTTGATTTGTTTAAAAACAAAAAAAATGGAAAACAAATTAGATATTTTTGAGCCTTTATTTGAAAAAGCAGAAAACTATGCAAAAACGAGTATTGAATTATATAAGTTAAAAATTATTGACAAGTCAGCAAATATTATCTCGTCCTTTATTTCTCACGCTATTGCAATTATACTTCTTTTAATCTTTGTAATAACTGTGAATATTGGTCTTGCACTTTGGTTGGGCGATTTGCTAGGTAAATCATATTATGGTTTCTTTTGTGTGGCTGGTTTTTATGGTTTACTTTCAGTTGTTGTATATTTTTTCTACACAAATATATAAAAACGAGTATTGGTAGTTCAATTATATCACAACTATTAAACTAAAAGAAATGAATCAAAAAGACAAAATAACAGACTTGCAAGAAAAAATTCTTTTTTTAGAATTGAAACAAGCTGATGAAAAAATGCAGTTAAAAGACCAATTTAATCTCTCTTATGAAAGTTTAAAGCCCAGTAATTTAATTAAAAACTCACTAGATGAATTTATTGAAACTACCGATTTTAAGGAAGGGATTGTTGATACCACTTTAAGTTTAGCAGCAGGTTATCTATCTAAGAAAATTGTTTTTGGCTCTACCCACAATCCTATAAAATTAATAATAGGAAACCTTGTTCAGGCTGGGATAACGAGTCTTGTTTCAAGAAACACGGATGAAATAAAATTAGTTGTAATGGGGATTATTTCTAATTTTAAAAGCAATAAAAGCAATCCATCTTAAATAAAATCTGGTGTTTTATTTAAGGCAAAAAAATTACAGACTCCAATAGTCCATTGATTCTATTTTTCTTCTAAAAATACCTTTCAAATCTAACAGAAATGCATCTTTATTGCAAATAGATTGAAAGTATTTTTCATCCAATGATTTGTATTCTTCGTGGCTAACGGCAGCAATAATTCCATCATAATTATCCCCAATTTTTGGCGACAAATTAAAGCCATACTCCTCAAAAACCTCATCAGCATCTGCTCTTGGGTCCACAACTTCAACATTAATACTATAGCTTTTAAGTTCTTTAACAATATCAATAATTTTAGAGTTTCTAATATCTGCAACATCTTCTTTAAAGGTTGCGCCTAAAATTAATATTTTCGAGTTTTTTATGGTTTTGTCTTTTGCAATTAGTTTCTTTAAAGCCACTTTTGCGATATGCGCGCCCATCATATCATTTGTAAATCTTCCGGCTGCAATCACTCTGGGATGCAAACCTAGTTCGATTGCTTTGTAAGTTAAATAATATGGGTCAACGCCAATACAATGACCTCCCACCAACCCCGGACTAAATTTCAAGAAATTCCATTTTGTGCCTGCGGCTTCAATCACATCGTAAGTATTGATGTTCATTTTATCAAATATTAAGCTAAGCTCATTCATCAACGAAATATTCAAATCTCTTTGCGTGTTTTCAATGATTTTTGCTGCTTCCGCTACTTTCAAAGAAGTGGCTTCATGAATGCCCGCTGTGATAATAGAACCATACAAAGCAGAAATTTCCTTCAAACTTTCTGCATCGCTGCCTGAAACAATTTTTAGTATTTTGGTTAAAGTATTTATTTTATCTCCAGGATTAATTCTCTCTGGAGAATAGCCAACTTTAAAATCTATATTAAACTCTAAATTGCTTTCTTTTTCAATAACTGGCACACAATCTTCTTCTGTACATCCAGGGTAAACAGTGCTTTCAAACACCACATAATCTCCTTTTTTAATCACTTTGCCAACAGTTCTTGAGGCGCCAATCAAAGGTTTTAAATCGGGGCTTTTTGCATCATCAATTGGCGTTGGCACTGCCACAATATAAAAATTGCAAGCTTTGATGTCTTCTATGTTGCTGGAAAATTGAATGTCGCAGCCATCAAATTCTTCTGGAAGAACCTCTTTGCTAGGGTCTTCTTTTCTTCTCAACATATCAACTCTTTTGGGGTTGATATCGAAACCAATAACCTTATATTTTCTTGCAAACTCTAGCGCTAAAGGAAGTCCTACATATCCTAGACCAATAACCGCTATTGATTTGTTTTTTGACTGAATCTCATTAAAAATACCCATTTTTGTTTTAAATTGCAAAAGTAAGGAAATTTCAATTAATTTTTTGTTAGAATTTATCAATTTGTTTTATATTTTTGTTGCGTGCCTTTCTATCAAAAAACGCCTTGGCTTTTAAAACAATTTTTTCCTCAATTGACATGGGAGAAAAAGACCGATTCTAACATAGTATTTCTTACATTTGACGATGGTCCAAACCCCGAGATAACACCTTGGGTAATTAATGAACTTCAAAAGTATAATTTTCAAGCAACCTTTTTTTGTGTTGGACAAAACTTAAAAAAATATCCAGAAGTTGTTTTTGAAATTGAACGAAATGGACATTCTATTGGTAATCATACAATGAACCATATTAAAGGATGGAACCATTCATTAAAAGATTATGAGAAAAACATCATGGATTTTGATTTTTTATTAGAAACACCTTTGTTTCGTCCGCCTTATGGACGGATTACGATAGAACAAATAAAGCATCTTAAACATAAATTTCAAATTATAATGTGGTCTTTGCTTTCTTGCGATTATTTGCCAAATTTGAATATTCAAAAAAGTTTAAACAACTTGAAAAAACATACTGAAGCAGGCAGTATTATTGTATTTCATGATTCTCTTAAAGCAGAAAAAAATCTTAAAATTTTATTGCCTTTAT
>JBDNIM010000005.1:0-11354 GCA_041688295.1 Bacteroidia bacterium | reverse complement strand
TGTGTTAGTTTCCAAGGAGCGTGAACTAAACTTGGAGGAATATTTATTAATTCTGGCAACCATTTTTTAATAAATACTCCTTCAGAATCGTGCTCTTCTGAATTTTTTATGGGATTATATACTCTAATAGTATTTATGCCAGTAACCCCAGCCTGCATTTGCAATTGTGGATAATGTATGCCAGGTTCATAATCCAAAAACTGGCGAGCCAAAAAATGTAAATCTTGCCAATTTTGCCAAAGATTAAATACAAAAAACGAAACCACCATTGCACGCATTCGAAAGTTTATATAGCCAGTAGCAATCACACAACGCATACAAGCATCTACGAGTGGGACACCAGTTTTGCCTGTTTGCCAAGCCAAAACAAAGTCTTCGTTTCTAGGTTTTTCAATAAAATTAAAGGCTTTATTTACATTTTGGAACTCCATGCTACATTCATCCTCAAATTTTTGTATAAAATGGCAATGCCAATGCAATCTAGAAATAAAATTACTTAAAGACCTTTTACTGCTAGAAGTTAAATAGCATTTCATTGTAAATTGATAAACCATACGCATAGAAATATTTCCGTATGCCAAATAAGGTGATAAACGGCTGCATCCTGTTCTGCTTAAAAGAGGTTTTGAAATGGAGCGACTATAGTTAACATGCCTATTTTCTAAAAAATCGTTAAAATATCGCCATGCAAAGGTTTCACCACCTGGTTGAAATTGATTATCGTTTGATGTTATTTCTTGAGACAAAGGGAACCCTATTAAAGACTTAAATGAATTTTCATCAAATTTTAAGAACACAAACTTAGACAAATCGATAGTTATAATTGACTCAGCCATTGTTTGTTTCCATTTTTTTTCAAAGTTATCTCTGTTTTTTAGTTTTCTAACTACACCATTTGTTTTGCTTTGTTTCCATTTTATTGAATTCTTGCTGAAAAAATCCGCCATTTTAATATCCCTTTCATAAGTAAGATTATTGCCTATTTCCTGATGAGAAAAAACGGTATTGATTTTATAAATTTTACTTAAATGCTGAAATACATCTATTGTTTCATTATGAAAATAAAAGAGCTTGGTATTAAAAAACTTTAATCGTAAATTAATATCATTAATGGATTGGAAAACAAAACGCCAATGCCTAATGTCGCTGTCATGGTGGTTCATAACAGAAGGCTCAAAACAAAAAATCAACATGACAGGGAGGCCACTTTCTAAGGCTAATAAAAGGGGATTGTGATCCAACAACCGTAAATCTCTTTTAAACCAAATTATATTAATTTCTTTTAGTTTTTTCTCCACTTTATTCAAGAATAACAAATAAGAATTTAAAATGTTAAGTTTTATTTTTAGTAGGGCAGCAATTTATTCTAATTTATGTATTTAAATAAATTCTGAATAAAGTTATAATGCCTTCTTGGACAAACTCAAGGCAAGCTTTTCCATTATAATTAAACCTTCACCAATTCAAGTTTTAACATTTAAAGAATTCAATATCAACAATTTAACTAGCAACAAACAACTATTAAACCAATAACCTATTAACTACTCCAAACCCTACAAATACCCCAACTCAATCAAATATTTCAGAATCGTGTCTTGGTCTTTTGCAAATTCAGATTCAAGGGTAAAAAATTTATTAGATTTATAGATTAACAAATTCCATTTTCGGCTCATTAGCTCCGATTCCGTAGCGGTGCAAATCAGAATATTATTTACATTATAAATTTGATATTGATTGGTTAATCCATTTACATTCTTTACGGTAGTTTTAATAATTTTTCCTATGTGTTTTTGGTCTTGCACAATGTTATCACCCGTAATAAATAAGAAAGATTGTGTATTTCTGTTCACTTGAACCGCATATTCATTTTTTTCAGTAATATTATTTGTAAGGTTAGACGAAGGTGTAATTACATTGCCTTTCATGGCCACAAAGGTTTCTGCCTTCATAGTGTCAAGCCCTTTTTCGTTTATTAATCCATATTTACACACAACTTCATAAACGGATTTTTCACCCAATGTAACAAGTATGTCGCAGTTCCTATTAAGCGCAGGAAAATCATATTGATAAAAATAAGTCTGTATGTTTTGCGGATTCATGAACGATTTAATTGTAACAATTATCAATGGTTTTGATTCATTTAAAGAACTAAAAATCTGTTCTTCAACGCCCAACAAAAAACTCTTCTCAAGTATCTTTACTTTTGCAGTTGGCACACCGCTGCAAAACAGAGTATCTAAACTGTAAACACCATTGTTTTTTGCCTTAGATTCTAATACAGTTTTGTTGTGTTTTTTAATTTCCTTTTCAGAAACCTGAGCGTTTGTGGCAATGCTTGTCAGTAAGAATAAGATTATGATGTTTTTCATTTTTTATTAAATTATTTTATATTTAAGTTGATAGTTGTTTCAGCCAATTCGATTTCTTTGGGATTGTTGCCAGCCAAAATCAACAATTTGTCTTTTCTATATTTATCTAAACAATTTTTATACCAAACTTCTCCAGCAGCGTCTAAATTACTCAAAGGCTCATCTAATATTAAAATAGGATTTGGTGAACAAAAAGCCAAAGTGTTTTTTAGCCGTTGCATCATACCAGATGAAAATGTTTTAATAGGATTGTTTAAATATTGGTTTTGAATTGCCAATAAATCTTTAAATTCCTGCCAACTAAGCGCAACTTTATTAATGCTTTTTTGATAATTATAAAGTTCTGAAACAGAAAAATCATCGGGCAAAAGCTGATAAGGAGAAGCAAAAGAAAAAACATCGCTTGCTTTAAACTCTTCTTTTGAATTTATTTTCACAAAGCCTTCGTTTTGCATTACCAAACCATAAATAATTTGAAGTAAGGTCGATTTCCCTGCCCCATTTTTACCCAAAATAGCGATGCTTTGGTTGTTCGTTAACTGAAAACTAATGTTTCTAAACAACCATGAATATTGGTAGTGTTTTCCTAAATTAATAGCCTCAATTTTAGTAACACTAATCATATCCTTACTTAGAAATATAGCCTTTCATAATGCCCCTGTCGCTGCCTTTTATAAAAGTAAGAATTTCGTCCCTTTCAGAGGTGGCTTGCATGTTGGCTTCAATTTGCGATATGGCTTTTGAATTGTTCAGTCCCCTCACATATAAAGTTCTATAAATTTCTTGAATCTCTTCAATTTTTTCGGAAGTAAATTCCCTTCTTCTCAATCCAATAGAGTTAACCCCTTCATAACTCAGCGGTTCTCTTGCAGCTTTAGTATATGGCGGCACATCTTTTCTAACCAAACTGCCACCACTAATCATGGCGTGTCTGCCAATGTGCACAAATTGATGAACCAAAGTGGCACCACCCAAAATAGCGTATTCTCCAACCACAACATGGCCTGCAACTTGCGTTCCGTTGGCCAATATTACATGGTCGCCAATAACGCAATCGTGCGCCACATGGCTATATGCCATAATCAAAACATTGTTACCAATTTCTGTTTGTCCTCTGTCTTTTGTACCTCTGTTAAGAGTAACACATTCTCTTATAATCGTATTGTCGCCAACAATTGTTAAAGAATCTTCGCCATCAAATTTTAAATCTTGAGGAATTGCAGAAATCACCGCCCATGGAAAGATTTTAACATTTTTGCCAATTCTAGCACCTTCAAAAATAGTTACACCCGAACCAATCCAAGTGCCCTCTCCTATTTCCACATTTTTATGAATGGTTACAAACGGATCTATAACAACATTTTCGGCTATTTTTGTGTGCGGATGCACATATGCTAATGGTTGAATCATTAATTTTTCTTTATTTAATTTGAATACAATTTAAATAGGGTTACCCCCCAAATTTTTTTATTTTATTTTTACGATTTGCGCCATCATGTCGGCTTCACTAACTAACTTTTCTCCCACAAAACATTTCCCTCGCATTAAGCAAATACCTCTTCTAACGGGTTCTATCATTTCTAGCTTCATTATTAAAGTGTCCCCAGGAACCACCTTATCTTTAAATTTTGCATTGTCAATCTTCATAAAATAGGTAGCATAGCTAGCAGGGTCATCTACTTCACTCAAAATTAAAATCCCACCGGCTTGTGCCATTGCTTCCAACTGCAAAACACCTGGCATAATTGGATCGTTAGGAAAATGACCTGCAAAAAATGGTTGGTCGCCAGTTACATTTTTTAAAGCAATAATCATTTTGTCTGTTTTTTCTAAAACCTTGTCCACCAACAAAAAAGGATGAGCATGGGGCAAAAACTTGTTAATGTCTTTATATTCAAACAATGGTTTTTTACTTAAATCTACGATTGGCGCTTCATTAAAAGATTTTCTTTTAGATTTCTTAATCAACGCTTTGATTTTTTTTGCAAAAGCAACATTGCTTTCATGGCCAGGCCTAGCAGCCATAATTTGCGCTTTAATTGGCATTCCAATCAAAGCCAAATCACCGATTAAATCTAATAATTTATGACGAGCTGGCTCGTTTTGAAAACGAAGTTCTACATTGTTTAATATGCCTTCCTTTCTCACCTCAACTTTTTCTTTGTTAAAAATTTTAGCCAAACGCTCCATTTCAGCATCTTCCACTACCCTATCAACAATAACAATGGCATTGTTCAAATCGCCACCTTTAATTAGATTATTATTCAACATCATTTCCAATTCATGCAAAAAACAAAAAGTTCTACATGAGGTAATCTGGGTTTTAAATTCGCTTAAATTAGTGATTGTTGCATGTTGACTTCCTAAAACTGGGCTATTATAATCCACCATAACAGTTAATCTGTAATCATCCAAAGGCATTGCCACCATTTCTACAAAATTATCTTTGTCTGTGTAATGAATATTATTGGGGACAATAAAATATTCTCTTTCAGCATCCTGCTCCTCTAAACCTGTTTTTAGCAGTTTCTCTACAAAAGGATAAGAACTTCCGTCCATAATTGGCATTTCTGGACCATCAATTTGTAGCAAAACATTATCAATTTCTAAGCCAACAAGAGCGGCCAAGGCATGCTCAACTGTGCTAACTCTAGCTCCATTTTTCTCCAAGGTAGTTCCTCTGGAAGTGTCCACAACCAAATCACAATCTGCCTCTATTATTGGCTGGTTTTCTAAATCTATGCGTTGAAATTTATAGCCATGGTTGACAGGCGCTGGTGCAAATGTTAGATTTACAATTGCACCTGTATGCAATCCTACTCCAGAAATTGTAACGGCTTGTTTTAAAGTGGTTTGTTTCATTGTTTTTTTAAATCTTTAATTAATTTTTCTAATTCTCGAACTCTCAATTCTAATTCAGGCAATCTTCGTTGCATTACCTGACTTTTAAATGCTTCTTTTAGTGGCATAGCTGGCGAACCAATATACTGTTGATTGGGTTCTTTTATAGACTTTGGCACCCCCGATTGTCCGCCTATTTGTGTGCCATCAGCAATTGTAATATGCCCTACAATACCAACTTGTGCGCCTAAAACGCATTGTTTTCCAACTTTTGCACTGCCTGCAACTCCGCTCAATCCTGCTATCACAGTATTTTCGCCTACCTCCGCATTGTGCGCAATTTGAACCATATTGTCTAATTTTACACCTTTTCTCAAAATTGTGCTACCCATTGTGGCTCTGTCAATACAACAGTTTGCACCTATCTCCACATCATCTTCAATTATAACATTGCCAATTTGAGGAATTTTTGCGTAAGAACCATTGGGTGTTTGTGCAAAACCAAATCCATCAGAACCAATTGCTGTGCCAGCATGAACAATACAATCTGCGCCCACATGGCATTCTGCATAAAGCGTTACACTTGGATAAAAACAAGTGTTGTCGCCAATTTTTGCTTTCCTTCCAATATAATTGTTGGCATATAATTGCACATTGTTTTCAATAACTGCATCTTCTTCAATCACACAATTGGGCCCTATAAAAACACCTTCACCAATTTTAGCTGTAGGATGTATTTTTGCCGAACTATCTATTCCTTGTCTAACAATATGGGGGTTAAAATATTCATTTAAAACCATACAAAAAGCATAATATGGCATAGGATGCCTAATTAAAGTTGCTGAAACAGGTTTCTCTAATACCCAATTATCCGAAATAATAACGACAGAAGCCTCCGTTTGATACAAAAAATTTGAATATTTCGTGTTGGCCAAAAAAGTAATATCTCCGCACACCGAACTTTCTATTTTTCCAGGAGAAAGGACAATTGCAGATGCATTACCTTCAATGGTCCCTCCAATCAGATCTGCTATTTCCTTGGCTTTTATTTGAAACATTTTATGCTGCGAATATACAAATTAACGATAATAGCTTAAATAATATTTTTTAACGGTGTCTTTTAGTGCTTTCAAATTATAATTATCACTAGCCTCTGCAACATCAATTACTTGATTATTTTTTTTCAAAACCTTTATACTATTGTGTTTATCCACTAGATAAGCATCATTTTTTAGTACACCAGAATTGATAAAATAGCCTAAATCATTTTCATTAATTAAATTTTTATTTAAAATGTCTGCTTTCTTTTCCGATATAATATCTGCTCCAATTGGCTTAGGCGACAATATAAGTTTTGGTAATTTTCTTTCAATAAAATTTTTAGCCAATGTGCTAATAACAAAATCTTCAAAATGTTGAAAATATTTTATTGCACAAATAATATCCGAATCATCTAATTGAATGAAGTTTTCAAGCGAATGCTCGTCATTTGCAAGCTGTTCTAAACTTATTTTTTGTGTTAAAAAATAATTGAGAGGCTTTGTTATTTCAAAAACAAAACCTTTTTCGCACAAGAATTTTGCTCTTTTCATAATATTAATCAAAAGAATATCGGAAGCTACAACAGCTTTGTGCAAATAAACTTGCCAATACATTAATCGTCTAGCAATAATAAATTTCTCAATACTATAAATTCCTTTTTCTTCCACAACAAGCTCATTATCAACAACATTTAACATACTTATAATTCGCTCTGCTCCCACTTGCCCTTCAATAACGCCCGTAAAAAAACTATCCCTACTCAAATAATCTAATCTATCCATGTCCAATTGACTTGAGATTAATTGGTGTAAAAATGTTTTATGATATTGGTTGCTAAAAATTTCAAGCATTAAATCTAACCTGCCATTAAATGCTTTATTAAGTTTTTGCATTAAAAGAAAGGATATTTTTTCATGTGCTACATTAGAAACAATGGTATTTTCTAAAGAATGGCTGTATGGACCATGCCCCACATCATGCAAAAGAATGCCCGCATATAATGCCTCGGCCTCATTTTCCGTAATTTCCACTTGTTTGTTTCTGAGTGTGTCAACAGCTTTTGTCATTAAATTAAGTGCGCCCAAAGCATGCTGAAAACGCGTATGAGTGGCGCCTGGATAAACAAAATCGGTAACCCCTAATTGCTTAATTCTTCTTAACCGTTGAAAGAAAGGATGTTGAATAAGTTCATAAATAAAAGCGGATGGAACATGCAAAAAACCGTAAACAGGGTCGTTGATGATTTTATTGTTAAACATTTTTGCAAATTTAAGGCATTCAATCAATTATCTATCATGTTGTAATAAATCTCTTCATTTATCCTTTTTTTATTTCAATTTTTAAGTTTAGATTACTTATTTTTGCCACAAAATTTAACACAAAATCAAATGAAAAATATTTCTGTAATTGGTTGTGGAACAATGGGCAATGGAATAGCACATGTTTTTGCAATGAACAACTTTAAAGTAAACTTAATTGATATTAATGAAGCTGCACTACAAAAAGCAATTTTAAAAATCAGTAGCAATTTAGACCGTCAGGTTGGCAAACAAATAATAACTGAAGAACAAAAAACGGCTACTTTGGCTAATATTTCAACAACAACTAACCTTAAATCAGGTGTTTCGCAGTCGGATTTGGTAATTGAAGCAGCCACAGAAAATGTTAACATAAAACTACAAATTTTTAAAGACATAGATTCTCATGCTCCCGAGCATTGTATTTTATCCTCAAACACATCGTCTATCAGCATTACAAAAATAGCCGCAGCAACTAACAGACCTGACAAAGTAATTGGAATGCACTTTATGAATCCTGTGCCGGTTATGAAGTTGGTAGAAATTATCAACGGATATAAAACATCGAATGAAGTAATCGAAAAAATAATGGATTTGAGCAAAGCAATCGGAAAAACACCAACTTTGGTGAATGACTACCCAGGATTTGTTGCTAATAGAATATTGATGCCAATGATAAATGAAGCTATTATTACCCTAAATGAGGGAATTGCTGGGGTTAGTGAAATTGATACAGTTATGAAATTAGGAATGGCGCACCCAATGGGACCTCTGCAATTAGCTGATTTTATTGGTTTAGATGTTTGTTTAGCTATATTGAATGTATTGAACGATGGATTGGGCAATCCAAAATATGCGCCTTGTCCTTTAGTGTTAAACATGGTTACTTCAGGCGATTTAGGTATTAAATCTGGAAAAGGATTTTACGACTATTCAAATGGGGTAAAAGAGCTTGTTGTTGCCTCTAAGTTTAAATAAACAATAAATTTTTCGATGATAAAGCAACTTATTTTAGTTGTTGGGCCTACTGCTTCTGGCAAAACTGATTTAGCCATTCAATTGGCCTTGAAGAACAATTGTCCAATTATATCAGCCGATTCTCGTCAAATTTTCAAAGAATTAAATATTGGGGTAGCCAAGCCTAGCGAGGAGCAATTGCAGACTGTTGAACATTATTTTATTAATTACAAAAGCATTTTTGAGGATTATAATGTTGCCGATTATGTTACAGATGCACGCCACTTAATCAATCAATTATTTGAAGTAAATGAAACACTTGTTATTTGCGGAGGAACGGGCATGTATATTCAATCGTTAATAAACGGTATAGATATTTTACCTGAAAAGGATATTGTTTTAAGAGAAAAAATTCAAGGCCAAATAAATATACAAGGGATAGAAAAAGTAATTGAAGAATATAAATATTGCATAAGCAGTGAATTAATTCAAAGCAGAAACCCTCAAAGAATAATTAGAGCCATTGAAATATCTGAAAGCAAAACATCAATGAAAGCAGATGTTCCTGAATTTATATGGAAAATAGAAATTGATATTCAATACATTGAACTAAAAAGAACTGAATTATACGATAGAATAAATAAAAGAGTGGATTATATGATTCAAGATGGTTTAGAAAATGAGGCAAAATCATTTTATAAAAACCGAGCGTTAAACGCGCTAAAAACAGTCGGCTACTCTGAATGGTGGGATTATTTTGAAGGCAAAGTGAAAAAAGAATTTGTTATTGAAAAAATAAAACAACACAGCAGAAATTATGCAAAACGACAAATTACATGGTTTAATAATCAATTGCCAAAACTGAAAATTATCTGACAATTGATTGTGCTTTTACTTCCATTTCCAAGACTTCAATATCTTGAGGAATATATTTAATTAAAATAAAATTTCCCCCTCCATTTTCGGCTAACTTTCTCATAAAAGCAAGCGCTTTTTCATCCTTACCAAAGCCAATTGTAGTGAGTTTTATTTCAAATTTGTTGTACTCCTTTTTCGCAATTTTAAATAGTTGTTCATTGGTAATTGAACCACCATTAAAAAGACCATCAGTTGCTAAAAACACTTGATTATTCGCATTTTTTATGTAATAACTGTGTGCCTTTTCATAAGCTGTAATTAAACCTTCGGAACCATAACTGCCCCCTTTTGCATTCAAACTATCAATAGCTTCAAATATTTGAGTTTTATTTAATCCATTTATATTTTCAAATACAACTTTTGAGCGACCGGCATAAGTTATTAATGTAAAATAATCCTCAGGTCGAAGAATTTTTACCATTTCCATCATCGAAATTTTAAGATAATTCAACTTGGTGCTGTCTTTCATACTGCCGCTAATATCAATAACAAAAATTAAATGATTGGGTTTGTATTTCGGCAATAATGGCTTGATACTATCTTTACTTTTTACGACTATCGAATCTTTTATTTTTTCTATTGGAACATATACTACATCTGGCTTAGTTTCTTCTTTAACAATTTCGTTTTCAACTACAATTTCCTTTTCTGATAAAACTACTTCTTTTTTTTCTAAAAATATTTCATGGTAAAAATGTTCTTTATCATAAAAAAACAAACTTTCTTTTGGTTGATAGCCTTCGGCTTCTGCAACAAAACCAATATTTCCATAGTCACATTTACAACTGTGTTTATTGGTATAAAAAGTTTTTGAACAAGGTATATTAATTGTGTTTATTTTAGCTTGCAAACTCGATTGTTCAATTATTTTTTGAGTTTGGGCGTCTTTTATAACAACTACTAAAGGCACAATTCTTTGTGGCAAGGGTTTAGAATTTTCTATTGATGGACATTTCACCAATGCATAGGGATGAAAACTTTTAATATTTCCCTTAACAAAAAAATTAACTGGATTGACCATATTGCTAAAATACAAAGGCGCAGCTACATTAAATCTTCCTTTTTGTTCTGTGTAATAGACTATGCCTATTCTTATGGTTTCGCCAGCTTCAATTGTTTGGCTAGAAATTAAAATTGCATAATCGTCATTAGGCCTTGTAGGCAAAATAAATGCTTTTTTATTTGTCGTATTTGTTATTTCAAAAAAGGCAGTGTCGTTATAAAAAACTTCAATATTGCCAAAATCATACTCACTCTTATTAACACTAATTTGACTAAACAAGACAAGCTGAAATAAAGAAAATATTGAAACTAATAAAAAAATACGCATTCCTTTATGTATACAACTAAAATTGTACCAAAGAATTGTTCAAACGAGAGAAAGAAAAAAGAAACTAGTGATTACTTGAATCTAAAGTGCCATATTTCCCAAAATTATAAAGCACATAAAAAGCAACCAAAACAGAAACAATAAACGCAACCCAAGATAAAATCTTGCCAGTGTTATGTGTTTTTAATGCGCTTTCCGAATAGTTATTTGGGAAACCTTTAACCATTTGATTGTCTTTGTCTGTTAAAAAAATTGCTACCACGCCAGCAATAAAGCCAACAAGAATTGGAGATGTTAAAATAGCAATAATGCTTAAAACAATTTTTGAGATACCAAAAGGTACAGAGTCGTTTTTCAAAGTTGTATTTTCCATAAAAATAAAATGCAAAAATAGTAGATTATTTTCAAACAACAAGTTAAATTTGCATTAAACTATGGGTGTCGAACATAATTATTATCAATTAATGAATTTAGAGTGGTATTCAGATATTGAAGTCATTAGAAAAACATACATTAAGTTGGCTAAAATATACCATCCAGACACCAACCCCAAGGAAAAATCGGCTGAAGAATATTTTAAAATCATTACGCAAGGATACA
>JBDNIM010000330.1:0-3145 GCA_041688295.1 Bacteroidia bacterium | reverse complement strand
ATGCAAACCCTTTGTCAACACTTGCAAACGAAATAGCAATAGCCATTGCCGTATAAACCAATCCACAGGGCAAAAAAGCATTTAAAAAACCCAAAGCAGGAAATTTAAATGCACTTTTATTTTTTAATGCCTTTCCATACAGTTTGTTAAAAAAAAGGTTGAATTTAGAATTTACTTTTATCTTATTTTTCAGATAAGGAAAAGCAAACAACAGCAAAATAAATATGCCTGAAAAAATTGACAGGACTTGTTGCCAAATCACCAATTTAAGGCTACTACCAAGCAAACCTACTAACAAACCTATTACACCATAACCTAAAGCTTTTGAAAGAAAATAAGAAAAAATAGCCAACAACTTTCGTTTGTCTTCCAATTGATGAAAAGGCAAGCCCAAGACCAAAGGCCCGCACATTCCAACACAATGCAAACTGCCACCCAAACCAAGTATTAGAGCCGATGTAACTAAAAAATACATAATAAAAACTTAAAGTAAAAACACCATTTCTCTTAAATACTGCTTTCCATTATTTGTAAATGAAATTTTAGCAGTATATTCTGTTTTTTTCCAATCTTTGGTAATAAATTCATAAATACCGGATTCACTTGGCAATATTTTCAACAATTTATCTTGCTCAATATCAGAAATGCAATAAATTTGAATTTCTCCATTTTCTATGTATTTGCATAAAGGCTTCGGAATCTGAATTTGCAGAATATTATCAGTATTATTTAATATAAACTCATCATAATAAGGTTTTGTATTTTCTTTAGCATCAATTTTATCTTGAAATTTCAATTCATCTTCATAATAGTTTACACTAACCATTTGAACCTCTTGCTTTATGCTTTTATATACCAAAAAGCTCATTAAACCTAGAGCCATAGCAAAGCCTAAAATAATTAAATTTCCAGAATGTGTTAATTTGTTTTTTTTCATTTTATTATTAATTTTAATACTGACCCAAGAAAGTGACTTTTTTAGATAAAATTAGCTCTCCATTTGATATCACATTTACTTTAATTTTCTCTTTCCTTTTGGTTATATTCCCCTTTGGAATTTTCACAAAAAAGGTTTCCTCAGACTCAACACCGGACTTTAAACTATCTAAATGATTGCCCACATAAACAATGACAGCATCGAGCCTATTAACCTCTAATTTATAAGGTTCAGTTTTATAACTCTTACTCACAATTTTTATTCTAAATAAATTGCTAATAGTTCCATCTGTGTTTTCTTGCAAACTTTGGCCTGGCACACGAAGCAGCGTTGCATCAAACATTTCTCTAGTAACAATCAATGTTACAAACACTCCTATAAGCGCAATTAGTGCCGCAGTATATGCTTTTATACGATAAGTAACTTGGAATTTCTCGTTCTTTTCAAGATTGTTTTCAGTATCGTACCTAATTAGGTTTAAAGGCTTATTTACCTTTTTCATTACAACATTGCAAGCATCAATGCATGCCGTGCAATTTACACACTCCAGCTGCGTGCCATTTCTAATATCAATCCCAGTTGGGCAAACTTTAAAACATAGATTGCAATCTATACAATCGCCTTTAATCTCGGTTGTGTCTCGGCTGCTTTTCCCTCTTGGCTCTCCCCTGTTATAATCATAAGCTACAACAATAGAATTTTTATCTAATAAAACACTTTGTAGTCGTCCATAAGGACAAATTACAGCGCAAACTATTTCTCTTACGAATGCAAAAACACAATAAAATGCGACTGTAAAAAACATAATAGCAATAAACCCACCTATGTGCATTGAAATAGGTTCAGTCATAATTTGAAACAAATCGTCTATCCCAATAATGTAAGATAAAAAGGTATTCGCAACAAGAAAAGCTATAATAAAGAATATAACATGTTTAATTGTTTTCCGAATATAAATTTCTGTTGTCCATTTGCTTTCATTCGCTTTTTGTTGTTTTTGTGCGCTGCCTTCTATCCAATATTCTATTTTTCGAAATACAAATTCTAAAAACACTGTTTGTGGGCAAGCCCAGCCGCAGAACACTCTGCCAAAAATCAAAGTAAAGACTATGATAAAAAGCAAAAACACCAGCATGCCTGCACCAAATATAACGGCATCTTGAGGCAAGAATACTTTACCGAATATACTAAATTTAGCTTTTATAATATCAAACTGAAGAAAAGGCTTTCCATTTACTTTAATAAAAGGCATGCTAAAGAACAAAATCAGATAAATCGTATTAAAGATATATCTTAAACTAGTTAGTTTTCCCTTTGAAGGCAGAACATACATCCATTTCCGTTTACCTTTGGTGTCAACGGTTGAAATTTTGTTTCTAAAATCGAAAATGGATGATTTTTCCTGCACCATCAGTTATTTTGTAGTTTTTGTTGCATCGCTTGGCATACCTTCAGTTGCAGGGCTTTCGACCCCAGCCTCTGTATATAATTCGCCTTGGGCTTCTTTTGCTCCGGCAGGATTTGATCCTTTCAAACTTAAGACATAGCTAGAAACTTGTGCCATTTGAACAGGCGAAAAATCTTCCTTCCAACTTTTCATTCCTTTTTCTGGCCAGCCATATTTAACTGAATAAAACACATCTTTCACACTGCCTTTGTGCATCCAATGGTCATCGGTTAAGTTCGGCCCAATTGTGTTTCCTTGGCCTTTATCGCCATGGCATGCAACACAGTTTTTTGCATAAATTTCGCCACCTGCTTTAATGCCAGATACATCTAACATAGCCACATTATTTTCGTCAACATTGTTTGTTTCATTTTTTAAAGCCAATGCTTTTTTTATGTCAGCTTCTCTATTTTCAATGGCAAGTTCGGTATATTGACTTGGTATTCCTTCAGAAATAAAAAACCTATAACAATAAACTATAGAAAACAAAATCATACTATAAAAACCTATCATCCACCACTGAGGTACTTTATTGTCTAATTCTCTAATTCCATCATAGTTATGCGCCATGTCTAATGAATCCTCATCTTCTATTGGAACTGTTTGATTTAATTTAACAAATAATGAAATTTTCTTTTTTGCTGGCACAACAACGCCCGCTGTTAAAACTTCTTTGGCTTTTACTGCAAAAAAGCTTTTTAAAGAATTTTGTAAATAAAGGATAATTAAGATTTCAATAAATATTACAAAAAATATAATGT
>JBDNIM010000329.1:0-6295 GCA_041688295.1 Bacteroidia bacterium | reverse complement strand
TCAATATTAATCAAGGGAAAAACACCTCTGAAAAAAAGGAATATGATGTGTCGGATATTGTGTTTGGCATTGGTCCAAAAATAAACGCAGCTGGCAGAATTGCCGATGCTAAATCGTCTGTCAAATTATTGATAGAAACCGATTTTCACAATGCTATTCAGTTTGCAAAAACATTGCAAGAGAACAACACTGAGCGCAAAGACATTGATTTTGATATTACAAAAGAAGCACAAGAAATTTTAGAAAACAGCGAAACTTTGAGGGCCAAAAAATCCACTGTTTTATACAGCGAAAAATGGCACAAGGGGGTTATCGGTATTGTGGCTTCTCGATTGATAGAAACCTATTATAAACCAACCATTATTTTTAGTGAGGTGAATGGCATGTTGACAGGTTCGGCCCGCAGTGTTAAAGATTTTGATGTGCACGAGGCCATCGGGGCTTGTGGCGATTTGGTGGTGCAATATGGAGGCCATAAATATGCAGCAGGGCTTACCATCAAAAAAGAATCTTTTGAAGCGTTTTCAAAGAAATTTGAAGAAATAGTAACCCAAAATTCAACGGACGAAATGCTAACCCCCGAAATTGCTTACGACATGGAGGTTGATTTTAATGCCGTGAATATGCCTTTTTATCAATTGTTGAACAAGTTTAAACCACATGGTCCGGGCAATATGGCGCCTATTTTCAGAACAAACAATGTTTTGGATGCCGGCAGCAAAGTTGTGAAAGAAAAACATTTGAAACTTTCTGGCAGGCAGGGTTATGCAAAAATGGATGGCATTGGGTTTAATTTGAGCGATGCGTATGCTTTTATCGAAAGCCAAAATCCTTTTGATGTTTGCTATTCAATTGAAATAAATGATTACAAAGGCAACAGAAGTTTGCAATTGAAGGTGAGAGATGTTAGGCCTTCTTAATACAAAAAACGAAAATACTTTTTTAAAAAAATATCAATAATTATGATTTTAAGGTCAGACAATCTTGTTAAACAATATAAACAAAAAAAGGTAGTTAATGATGTTTCTATTTATGTGGAACAGGGCGAAATTGTTGGTCTTTTGGGTCCAAATGGCGCAGGCAAAACAACTACTTTTTATATGACGGTTGGGCTTGTGAAACCAGACGAAGGACATATTTATCTTGATGGCGAAGACATTACCAAATTGCCAATGTATAAAAGGGCACAGAAAGGTGTTGGCTATTTGCCACAAGAGGCTTCGGTTTACAGAGATTTAACTGTGGAAGACAATATTAAAGCCGTTTTGGAACTTACCAAACTGAGCAAACAGGGGCAATCAGACAAGCTAGAAAGTTTGATTAATGAATTTGGTTTGGGAAGGGTGCGCAAAAACCTAGGTAAAGTGCTGAGCGGAGGCGAGCGCAGACGAACAGAGATTGCCCGTGCATTGGCCACCGACCCGAAATTTATTTTGTTAGATGAACCTTTTGCAGGTGTTGACCCCATTGCCGTAGAGGATATTCAAGGGATTGTTTATGCTTTAAAAAAAAGAAATATAGGCATTTTAATTACCGACCATAATGTGCAAGAAACGCTTAGTATAACAGACCGAGCGTATCTTCTTTTTGAAGGAAAGCTGCTGAAACAAGGCACAGCTGAGGAGTTGGCGAATGATGAAATGGTGAGAAAAGTATATTTAGGTAAAAACTTCGTTTTAAGACGCTCCACATCTGGCGACAATTAATTGGGTATGAAATTTTTGATTGTAGGGCTCGGAAACATTGGTGCAGAATATGACAACACAAGGCATAACATCGGTTTTGAGGTGTTGGATATGTTGGCTAGCCAAATGAAAATTTCTTTTGAACTAAAAAAACTGGGCATGGTGGCGGAAGGGAGAATAAAAAACCAACAAATTGTTTTACTAAAACCCACAACCTACATGAACTTGAGCGGTAAAGCCATTCAATATTACATGCAAGAACATAAAATTACAACCGAGCAATTGCTGGTTGTAACTGATGATTTATCATTGGAGTTGGGGACAATAAGAATGCGATTAAAAGGCAGTCATGGCGGGCACAATGGGCTGCGCGATACGGAAGAAAAACTGCTGACCCAAAATTACAACCGCTTGCGCTTTGGCATTGGCAATCAGTTTCATAAAAGCCAACAAACAGATTTTGTTTTGGGCAAATGGAAAGCAGATGAAACAACAACTGTGGAACAAAGTAAAATAAAAGCCACCTTGGCAATAGAGTCTTTTGTATTGGAGGGAATTTCTAAAGCAATGACAAAATATAATGGATAAATTAAAAGTGTTTTCAATAGATTTTAAAGTGAGAGATTATGAACTTGACTTGCAAGGCATTGTGAACAATGCAGTTTACCAAAATTATTTTGAACATGCAAGACACGAGTTTTTGAAGTCGAAAAATTTGGATTTCAATCAAATGCACTTGGATGGATACGATGCTGTTGTCATTCGCAGCGAAGTGGATTATAAAAAATCGTTGAGAAGTGGCGATGCTTTTACTGTAAATACTTTTGCCGAAAGAGAAGGACGATTGAAAATTGTTTTTCATCAAGAAATTATAAAAACAGAAACCAAAGAGAGAATAGCAGTGGCCAAAATTTTCACGGCTTGTGTTTTTAAAGGCCGCCCCATAGAGCCGCTGATGATTATCGAGAAGTTAATTGATTGATAGCTGAATTGTTAAATTGTTGAATGGTTCCTCATTCGCAATTCGTATTTAGAAAGCTTTCAGGATAATTCATAATTGTTTAATGCCTCCTCATTCGTAATTCCTAATTGTTAATTACTCTCTAAAAAACATACCTCGCTTCAATCCTACCTATGTGCACCGCTTTGGCTTGTGCAGATTTTCGTCCTTCATAGTTGATATTAAATTGGATATTGTTTTTAGATTTTACGCCTAAATTGGTATTCCAAATGAGATTAGTGCCGTTGTTTAGTCCATTGAGAATATCAAATGCTAAAGGACTGCTTGGGTTGCCTATATAACGCACCGCCACGCGCGAAATTTTCATGTCTAAATTGCCCCTATTAACAATAAAGTAGCGTGCATTTGCGCCAATTTCGTGAATAAAACCTTTATCAACAGAAAGCTTAGGGTCATTGATAGATTCAGAGTATTTATAAATAGCACCAAGCCGCATACCTTTAATGTTTTGATAATAAAGTTCGGGGTTGAAAACGGATTGGCGATAGTTGAAACTTCGGCTTTCAAAGAAAGCGCTTTCATTGCTTTTTTGCGACAACTCTGAAGAAAGAATAAGACCTGTATTTTGATTGAAAGCATAACGCGCCACAGCTCCATTCTTGGTTTGCTTACGCCATTCAAATCCGTTGTTCAAAAACTGTTTGCCATTGCTGGCTTGTATGTTGTGTTCTAGCCCAAATTTAGCGTTCGATCGGTTGAAAAAAGTGGTTTGTTTTATCAAACTACTAATGGCTATCAAGCTGGTGTCGGCCACCTTTAATAGAAAAGGATTTATAATGGTTAAAAACTGATTGTCTGTCAATCGTCTGTCGGTTTTAATTGAAGTGATGCTATTAAATTTGCTTAAAATGCGTTGGTATTTTTTGCCTCCTTGCCATGCACTAGGAGCTTGCAGCCTGAAACTTTGGTTAAATTCATTGATATTGCTTTTTATAAACTCGTTGGTGGGCAGCAAAATTTTAATATAATTGGCTTTGTCTTTGAATGCCGCCACTTCAAATTCATCTATTTCTTCTAGCCCATTTTGGTTATAATCGTTCCAAGAATGGGTGCCTGTTCCGTTTAAAACAGGCAGATAAGAAAACTGTCTTCTTTGCTCGCGCCCTGTACCCACCTGGTAAAAAGTGGCGCTAACCAATGATTTTTTAAAAAAATTTGCCACATACTCTATTCTTCCTAAAATGGTTTGGGGCTGTTCGGTGTTGTTAATTTGGTTCAAATAACGATAGGTATGCACAATGTTTAACCTGTTGTTTCTTTTTGTGCTGTATTCTGTATTTATGGCGTAATTAAAACCAGTAGATTGTGCTAAAAATTGATTGCCATGCGCCAAAAAATCGTTTCTTAAGCTAGCATCTAATTGATATTTCCATTTGCTGTTGGATATACTTTTAATATAAAAAACACTTTCATAATAACGAAAAGAATTAGCTAAAAAACGATTGGCGGTGTCGTCTTTAAATTCGCTGCTTTCATAATTAAAACCGATGGCAGTCTGCAGCTTTTTATTTTGAAACTGAAGGTTGGAATTGAGCATTTGTGTACTATTTTTTCTGTTGATAGTATTGACATTGGCAGTGGATTGTTGATTTTCTCCCGATACTTTAAATATCAAAGCTTTGGATTGAAAAGTGTAACCTGTTTTTATTTTTTTTCCATCAAAAGTGCCAAATCTATTAAAACTAGAAATATTTAGATTTAAAAAATGCTTGTCTAAATATTGAATTTGCGTATTAAGGTCGCCAATAAATTCGTTTGCGCTTGCCATTCCAGTAGATTGGTTGCTTAGCTGTCTGTTCCAGATTCTGTTAAATTCTACAGCCCGATATCGCTCGACATATTTAAAATTAGAGTTCACATACTCTAAAGTAATATCATTGCTCAATTTAAGTTCACCAATTTTGATATCTTTGTTTTTGTTTTTAAAAAATAGTCCAATGCCATCATCATTTTTTTTATCAATATTGCTTAAACTGTTAAGATTATTATTGCTGTAAGCAACCTCAACTTGGGTAAAACTATTTTTAGAAGGCTGAAAAACAGAAGAATATGTAAGCATTTGATTTCTTTTTGGTGCAATTAGTTCTTTCACTGGCTCGTAGCTACCCTGAGGCACACCGCCAATTGGAGCCACCCAATTAAAAATTCGTCCGTTTGCCGAACTTGTGCTTAAGACATAATTGCCTTTTTGCGCACCAATTAATGAAAAATTTAAAGCATAAAAAATAGTATCGCTATTGGCTATGTTTGTAAAAACATAAATTTCATAGCCCAAAGAGTCAATTTTTCGATAATTTACCCTGTCACTTTGATACTCTTTAAACACCCGTTGAGAAACAAACAGTGGCAAATTATCGCCTGCATTTTCGATTATAGATTGAATTTTATTTTGATTGAAAGTGTCAGTTGGTTGAAATCGATTGTCTTGTTCTGTAAAATACTGAAAGCTATGTCGCCATTGTTTATTTTCTATACTTATGCCACTACTCAAAACAGTGCGAGCATAGTTTCTGTCGCTGTATTGAAACTCAACAACTATACGGCTATATTGGTTGATAAGCCGCTTAGGCATAAAAACAAGTTCGCCCACATTATAGTCAATTACATAATCATTTTGCTGCCCTCTACCTAGTTTTTGTCCATCCAAAAAAACTGATTCCGTGCCAGAAATAACAATAATATTTTGTTCGCTGTTGGCACCCAAAAGTCTATATGGTCCTTGGTTTCCTTCTGCGCCTTGAATTTCATTTCTAGAAAACTTGCCCCTCGAAACTGCTGCATTTAAAAAGGAATTGATTGTGCCAAATTCTAAATTCTTTTTAATTCGTAATTGCGCGCCCCTCGATTTTTTGTAATATTTCATAAAATAACTTTGAGGGGCATTTTCCATTAAAAAATCGCCTACTGTTAAATAGTTACTGTCTTTATAAATAGAAATAAAGACTTTGTCAAAATCTTGAATTTGCTGAGTATTTCCTTGTGGTTGAATGGGATTATTTTCGTCAGAAATGGCAGCTAATATTTTAAATCCTTTGCCCAAACTGCCATTCATTTGTAAATTCAAATTGCTGTTAACCACCAAATCTTGATTATTGCCTGCCGAAACGCCTCTAGATATATTTCCAGAAACATTTAATCCGTTGGAAAACAAACTTTTATTGCTTTCGTTACTCTCATTAAAATTATATAAATATCGTGGATTGGGATTAAAAGCTGGTTCAATAATCTTACGGCTTTTATTAACATAAGTTTTCTTTGTGTCAAAATTGAAAACGCGATAGGTAATTTCAAAAGTTTTTGCTTTGTTTTTATCTAAAAAAACAATCATCGCATTGTTATAGTCTAAATAATATAATGGAGAAACAGAGTCCAAAAATTTAATAGAAACCGAACCAGGAACCATGTTAATAGTATCAATATATATAGTGTCTATCTCGGTTGAAAAGGTTTTAACCCTCAGATTAGAATTCAGAATTTGGGCATCCATTAATGCGCATAAACAGAACAGAAAGAGAGTTAATATGATTTTTTTTGGACTGATAATTTATTCTGCTATTGGAAGTATAACGAAAAATGTAGTTACAACATT
>JBDNIM010000328.1:0-1659 GCA_041688295.1 Bacteroidia bacterium | reverse complement strand
TTTTAATGCTTTCTCTTTTAACAGCAATGTCAACTGTTCTGAAAAATATGCCAAATAAAGGAATCTTAGCCAATTCGGCTTTTGCCATAAAACTGTATTTCAGAGGTGCACATAGACCCACCGAAACTATATCTAAATAGGAAGAGTGATTGGAAACATAAATACATGGACCAATTTTTTCCTTATTTTCATTTGAAAATTTAGGGATAGAAAAACTAAAAACCAAAGAGAACCAAGCCCATATTTTTCGCATTCCATTGGCCAAAAAATACAATTTAGGGGTTGATAAAAATAAAAAGAACAAAGGATAAAAGACAATAAAAAAACCTACAAACATAGTTGCAAACCAAATAAAGCCAATATGTCCTAATACTTTACTCAATTTTTAACAACTTTTGCTTTCATTACATAAGCAATAATAGAACTAAGAAATAATCCTCTTGATGCACCCAAAAACAATTGTTGAACAAATTGTCCTCGAGAAGAGTTAGAATAATCTAAACTTTCTAAAGCACCTTTAAGGTTTTCAGGCTTCCATTCATATTCTATGGCTCTCTTTTGAATTGATACCGTCTTAAACCTCAACAAATTTTCTATTAATTCTGGTTGAAATTGCAAGATATAAGAAAACACTAAAGAAACCGCAGATGACATAATTATACTCAAAAAGAAGCCAAGAAAAATGGCTCTGCCAATTGTAAATTGATTCAAATGTGTTGTTTTCATCGATTTATAGAACAAATAAATGCCAAAAGATGGAATTATAATTGCTTCTGAAAAAATTAAAATGAAATGCAAAACGGTGGACTGTTTATATGCCGCAGTTGATAGGTATATAAAGCTAACAGCAGCCGAAGCGCTTCCAAAAGCCAAGCCATAAAGTAGTAGTTTTTTGTTCATTTTGAGACCTTTTTTAAAAAGATTACAAAACTATGACAAAAATTGTTTTGTTTTCTCAAAAATATAATGAAATTTGCAGCTTATGATAGAGTTAAAAGATATTGTTGCAATTGGTGGCATGCCAGGCATTTACCATGTAATTGGTCAGCGTAAAAATGGATTAATTGTTGAAGCTTTAGATGGTAGCGGGAAAAAATTCCCCACTGCGGCCAACACAAAAGTTTCCATTTTAAACGACATTGCTATGTTTACTATGGAAGGCGAAGAAAAGTTGTCTAAAATATTGGTGTCCATCCAAGAAAAAGAAACGGCAGGGTTGGTTATTCCAGATAGAAAAGCTGAAGAAAGTGCGTTTGTAACCTTTTTAGGTGAAGTTTTACCAAACTTTGACAAAGAAAAAATTTATTTATCGGACATGAAAAAACTAGCTACTTGGTATGTATTGTTGAAAGATAAGATTGATTTTGAAGTTTTGAAAAAAGAAGGATTAGAAGACGATAAATCAGAAACAAAAGCAGATACTAAGGTTAAAAAAGTAGAAAAAACTGTAAAAAACACTGGTGTTAAAGGCGATAGCAAAAGCAAAGGAAAAGCTGTAGGCACCATTAGAAAAATGGCTTAATAAATATTTGCAAAGTTTATTTTTGTTTCTTGAAAACAAAACATTAGATTTGCACTTCTGTAAAAAAGGTCGGATGGCCGAGTGGCTAGGCACGGGTCTGCAAAACCCTCTACAGCGGTTCGAATCCGCTTCCGACC
>JBDNIM010000327.1:0-1851 GCA_041688295.1 Bacteroidia bacterium | reverse complement strand
TCTTTTTTTTGTGGCAGTTTTTCCTGGGAATATTGCACAATTAGTCAATCATAACTATGCTTTTGGTTTAAATTCAGATTTATTTCTATGGCTAAGATTGCCATTTCAACCAGTTTTAATTTGGGTTGCATTATGGAGCACTGGCGCATGGGCGGAATGGAGGAGAGAAAGAAAACTTAACCAACAAGCGTATTACATAACGCAATAATATTATTTAAAAATACAAACAATTTAATTATAAAAAAAAATGGGAAATTTAACAAACAAAGAAGACATGATTACCACAGCAATTGAAAAACAAACAATCAAATTGCCATCAGACACATTTTTATTTGCAGCAATGGGCGCAGCAGCAGTGGCATTGACCTACAAATGTATGGGCAAAAACAAAAATTCCACATTTGTTGGACAATGGGTGGCACCTATATTATTGCTAGGCATTTACAACAAAATGGTTAAACAGTCGCATTTAAAGAAATAATAAATCATGAAAATTAGTTTGAATAATAAATTCCCTAAATTAGTTTTCGTAATTGGATTTTGTTTTTTTGGCACAGCTCCTTTCATTAAAGCTCAAGGCTTTATTGATATTGAGTCTGGTGCTGTTTTTACAGGATATAATAATGTGCGAATTCCAGGAGACGCTGGAACTCTTTTTTCTTTAAAAAATGATTTAAAACCCAATCCTAACGCATTTGTGCGCTTAAGAGCAGGTTACACAATTAAAAATAGGCATACAATCTCTGCGCTTTATGCACCATTAAAAGTAGAGTTAAATGGAACAATAAACAAACTAATTGATTTTGAAGGGGTCGTATTTCCTTCAAATACTCTTGTGAATGGGAGCTATAAATTTAATTCATATAGACTAACTTACAGATATGATATTGTAAAAAAACCGAATTTTGAATTTGGTTTTGGATTCACAGCAAAAATAAGAGATGCTGAAATTGCTCTAAAAGGTCAAGGTTTATCTGCTTCAAAAAAAAATGTGGGCTTTGTGCCAATCATTAATTTTAGATTAAATTGGAAACTGAATGAAAAAGTAGGTATTCTGTTTGAAGGAGATGCTTTGGCAGCACCACAAGGGCGTGCAGAAGATGTCATGATTGCCACAACCTATAAGTTTTCGAATAATTTTACTGGTCGCCTAGGATACAGAGTGCTTGAAGGAGGCGCCAATAACAACGAGGTATATAACTTTGCTTTGTTCCATTATGCGTCTGTTGGCGTGTTGTATACGATTAACCCGTAAACATAAGTTTAGCAATATTAGGATTTAGGTTATTCGTTTTTGTAAAGAATTTGCCTTAATTCTAAGTTTTTAAATATTATTTTTTTATTAATATCATCTACCATAGTTAGTGTTTTGAAAAATAAATGCGATATTTCATAAGGTTTATTGTCCATAATAGTGTCTTTAAATAAAATGTATTGAACAGAATCGGTTGGGTTATTTTCGTATGTTAATTTAATGTTTTTGTAATGTGCGCTCATCAGAAAGTGATTGTCTGTGCCACGATTAGTTGAAATTTTAAATGTTTTATTTGCCCTTTTTTTCAAATTATCAATAGTATAGGTTTCGAAAATTATTGTAAAGGAGTTTAAACCTCTCCATGTAGAAGGATAGACTCTCAATGCAAAAGGATTGGGTTTTTATGTGAAAATAAGGTTGCTGAATGCAGCCGGAAAGTCTCTCAATGTAAAAAGAGCCGATTTTGGGTGAACAATGCCGAATATGCTTTCAATATTGTCCAATCACCGCTGCGCTTGATTGTCCTATTTTCAAGCGATGTCTCCGTTCAAGAAATTGTGCTTTTTTATTTTATAAAAAAGAATTTCTAAGGCGGA
>JBDNIM010000326.1:0-2381 GCA_041688295.1 Bacteroidia bacterium | reverse complement strand
TTTGGGTGTTGGCGGGCAGCGTGCTTTTTATGGCCGAAAGGTTGTGCAACACGGCCGATAAATTAATTTCTAAAACGCTGCCATGAGACATTAGCTCTAGTTTTTTTACTATGTTTTCGAAACCGAATTTTCGGGCGCCTTTTATTAAAATTCCTTCGTTTTGTAGGGTATTAAAATCAAATTGTTCGAGAAAAAGTTGGGTGGTTTCAAAACACTGAATTTGGATGCCTGCTTTTTGAAACATGGCCTGATGGCTGCACAAAACCTTGCCAATGCCTATCATTTTTTGGATATTTTTTTCCTGCACCAAAACGCAAATCTGATGACATATTTCATCATCGCTTGCTCCGCTTTGTTCAATATCTGAAAGGATGGCGGTGTTGTTTGGATGGATGGTTTGTTTTTGCAAAAAAGAAAGGGCTGCGCTCAAGGCATCAATATCATTACTGTATGAATCGTTTACCAAAATACAATTTCTTTGTCCTTTTTTTATCTCTTGTCGCATGCTTAAAACAGGCAAAGTTTCAAATATTTGGGCTTCAAAAACATTAAAATACAAACAAACCAAAGCACACAAAGCACTGTTTTCTATAGAAACATTGTCTGTGAAAGGTATTTTGAAGTCTATGTCTTGGTTTTTATATTTTCCTTTTATAAAGGTTTGGTCTTGTGTTTTTTCTATCGAAAGAATATTAAAGTCTGCCGCTTCATTGTTTCTGGCCCAAAAAGCCACCCTTTGATGAAACTGAATGTTTTTTTTGTTTGTTTCGGAAGTGAAAACCATTTTTACATTTGCAAAAAGCTTTAGCTTTTCTTCAGTTTTTTCTTCTCTGTTTTTAAATCCAGCATCGTGGGCAGCGCCAATATTTGTTAAAATGCCATATTGCGGTTGAATCATTTTTTCTAAGCCCTGCATCTCGTTTTGCGTAGAGATTCCAGCCTCAAAAAAGGCGATGTCGTGGGTTTCCTTCAATTGCCAAACGCATAAAGGCACTCCAATTTGACTGTTAAAACTTTTGGGACTGGCACACACATTCATGGCATGATTGAACAAATATTTTAGCCATTCTTTTACAATGGTTTTGCCATTGCTGCCCGTTATGCCAACAATGGGCTTGTCAATTTGTGAACGGTGAAACTGCGCCATTTTTTGCATAGCAAACAAGGGGCTTTCCACCACAATGAAACTAGCGCTATTAAACCTTTGGCAGTCAAAAAGCGTATCCACAACAAAAGCTTTTACACCTTTTTCTATTAATTCTTGAATAAACAAAGCGCCATCATTAAACGGGGATTTTAGGGCGAAAAAAATGCTTATCTCTGCGTTTATCAAATGTCGGCTATCTATCATCAACAACCAATCGTTGCATAGGTTTTCTCCTATTAATTTGCCATCGGCAATTTGTGCAAGCTGTTTTAAATCATACATTTGTTGGGGTCAAATTTAGCATTTTTTTCAATGATTTTATTTTTCCTTTTTAAGCTAAAAAACATTAGACTCTTGAAGAATACGATTCAAATCATACAAATTATTTTTAGCTTTCTTTTTTTCGCCCAAGCCAACTATTACCAATTTTTTATTAAAGTTGATAGCAATAATTTGTCCATAAATTCCTTTTGCCATTATCCAACGATTTTTTCGGCAATCGTCCCCACACTCTTTCCACCACTGGTTTTCATAAAAACCAATAGTGTCTGTCATCACCCCAAAAGCTTGTTTTTGCAGCAAATGCTGACCCTGAATTTCGCCCATGCCAAGATACAAAATGCCCAATTTAGCATAATCTCTGGCCGAAGCCACCAATCCCACGAAAGCCTTTGCTGTCATAGAATCCTTATTGTCGCACAGCCAAAAAGCAGGGGTTTCTGGCTTTAATTTTTGCCACAGCTTTTGGTTAAAATAGTCTATAAACGGACAACCAGTTGCATGTTCTATTATCTCGGACAAAAATTGTGTGCTGATGTTTCTATACACAAATTGTTTGCCCTCTTTGGCTTTAGTCTGTTTCAAAAGCAATATATTAAGATTATCGCCATAATAAAGCTTTGCAATTGGGGCATTCAAACCTATTCTGTTTTCATTAAAACTAATGCCAGATGTCATGTTAAGCAATTGTTTGATGCTTACATTTTGCAAAGAGGTGTCCGCATTTTTTAAATAAGGCAAATATCTAACAATAGAATCGCTTATGGAACGGATAGCGCCTTCTTCAATGGCTATTTGGACCAATGTGCCCACAAAAGATTTTGCCAAAGAAAAACCCAAAAACACACTGCTGCTGTCATAGTGTTCTGCATATTTTTCATAAACGATGGTGTCATTTTTTAAAATCAAGAAAGCAGTGTAATTGCTTTTTTCCAAATAATTGTCCAAATACCCA
>JBDNIM010000325.1:0-2407 GCA_041688295.1 Bacteroidia bacterium | reverse complement strand
CGGAGACATAGCTTGAAAATAGGACAACCAAGCGCAGCGGTGATTGGACTATATTGAAAGCATATTCGGTATTAGCAATGTTCCAATTAGCCATAGCCTTTAATCAAAAATAACTATCCCTGATTGCCTCTGCTTCTTTGCTATCGTATTGCACACTTTTTGCGCTAAAAAACAAAGACTTGCTTGCCCAAAGGCTCCATTTTAGCGAAACAGACACAGGGTTTTCTTTGCGGTGCAAGAGTATTTGAAGGGGGATATAAAAAACATGTTTCAAAAGCTGTTTCAGGTAGGCGGTTTTGTTGCTTTGTTTCAAAACAAAGAGTTCGTTGCGAATGCCATATAGGTTTTTCCAAACTCTGTTGGACGGTGCATGGAGATAGGGCGCTCCTTCAAACCGCTGAAAATCATTGTGCCAAAGATATAGGCTGGGCAAATGCAGCCCCTGCCATTGTTTTCGCAGGCGTTGGGTGTATTCCCAATCGTCAAAATAGATGAAAAAAGAATGGATGGGCAGGCCAATTGTTTTTGCTAATTGTGCGTTTATGAGCAGCCCTGCAAAGGTGGCTTTTGTAATGTTTTTGTAGCTTTGGTGTTGGGTTGTTGGGTCTTCGTATATAAACCCGTCTAGCTGATTTCGGTTGTGTATGGAGAGCAAGCGAGGGTAGAAAAAGGCAGTGTTTGTGGTGTTTTCTTGTTGTAGGATTTGCGCAAAGTTTTTGGCAAAGTTTTTGGGCGCCACAATGTCGTCTTCTGCACAAAAAACCCAATCGGCTTGTCGCTCAAAACACATTTTTAAGCCAATGAAATAAGCGCCTGCTCCGCCCACATTTTGATTGAGATGTATGGGCGTTATTTGGTTTTTGTATGGTTCCAAAACCAAAGCCGTGTTGTCTGTAGAGCAGTTGTTGATAACCAATATTTCATCGAAAGGTCTTTGTTGGGCAAGCAGTCGGGTGAGCGATTTTTGCAGCACCGCACTGCGATTGAAAGTTATTACAAGCGCAATAATTTTCATTGATTTTGGGCAATTATTTGTTTTGATTTTGACAAAGCCGAGGCTATCACCTGATGCATGTCGTAATATTGAAACTCGGCCAATCGGCCGCCTAAAATATAATTACTTTCTTTTGCCAAGGCTGCATATTGGGAATATGAGGCTTTGTTTTTTTGGTCAACAACGGGGTAATAGGGTTCGTTTTTTAGATGAAAATCTTGCGGATACTCTTTTGTTATTATAGTGTGTTTCACATCCAAGGGGTGAAAATGTTTGTGTTCTATAATACGCGTAAAATCATATTGTTTGCCAGGATAGTTGACAACGGAATATGGTTGAAAAAATGGTTTTTGAATCACTTGGTTTTCAAACCGCAAGCTTCTGTACTCCAAAGCGCCAAAGCGGTGGTCGAACAATTGATCGATACACCCAGTGTAAACAATTTGCTCTGCTTGGCTTTCCCAAAAGGTTCTGTTTTCAAAGAAATCTGTATTGATTTTAGTTTCTATGCCTTGCAACAATTGATCAATAATTGGGTTGTATCCACCCACAGGAATACCTTGGTATTGGTCTTCGAAATAGTTTTCGTTGCTGTTTAGCCTAATGGGAATGCGCGAGAGAATGGAACAAGGCAAATTTGCACAATCTTTGTTCCATTGTTTT
This sequence comes from Bacteroidia bacterium, assembly GCA_041688295.1. Taxonomy (GTDB): domain Bacteria; phylum Bacteroidota; class Bacteroidia; order NS11-12g; family UBA955; genus JABMMZ01. Next base: position 750 of record JBDNIM010000325.1, on the reverse strand, counting down.
TCTGTGTAATCTTTTATAAAATGGGTGTATATGTCCATCCCCATTTCGCCAATCGCCATTTCTTCTAGGTTTTGGTATTGTCTTTTTTGATGCTTTTGGGCATTAAAATGTTGAATAGCCGCTTGTTCGTCCTCTATCTGAAACCATTGTTTCAGTGTGTTCACATTGATAGGGAAAGAATAAAGCTTCTCATTTATTATTAATTTTACTTGGTGTTTGTAGTTATGAAACGAAGCAAACTGATTGATAAACTGCCAAACCTCTTGGTTGTTTGTGTGAAAAATATGGGCGCCATATTGGTGTGTAATTATTTGCTCAATGGTCTCATTGCGCACATTCCCTCCCAACTGATTCCTTTTGTCTAAAACCAAACAAATCTTGCCGTTTTTGTGCATTTGATGAGCAAAAACAGAGCCAAACAGTCCTGAACCGACAATTAAGAAATCAAAGGGCTTCTTCATCAATCTAGGTTTTTTGTAAATCTAAGGTTACATACGAACCGCAATGGTCGCTGTGCACATATTCAGCTAAAATGCCCGCACTTTTTATGTTGTCTTTTAGCGATTGGCAAACCGATATGTAATCTATTCTCCAACCCTTGTTTCGGGCTCGGGCAGCTGTTCTGAAACTCCACCATGTGTAATTGTCGGGGCTTTCGTTTTTGAACCTAAAACTATCAATCATGCCATTATCAAACCACCTGTCCATCCATGCTCTTTCTTCGGGCAAAAAACCACTGGAGTTTTTGTT
>JBDNIM010000324.1:0-6097 GCA_041688295.1 Bacteroidia bacterium | reverse complement strand
TAAGGCGGAGCTGGCTGGCATTTACTCCCGAAACTTCGGGATAAAATTCTAAAATAGTTTGGACTATTTTAAAATTAGAATTGGTATAATATTAAGGTTGCGTTCCGATATATTCATATTCGTTAATTTTATTCTACAAAGTTATATTTTTTTAGAGGTCTTTTTTATGTCAAATAGTTTATGTTTAAATGGTTACTCTAAAATATTGTTTGAAAATTTAACTCATTTTTACTAGGAAATTAAACAGAAAGGTTGAACAACAAACAACAATTTTATACTAGTAATAGCGTGGTTATTACATATATATGCATGAACGACAAAAGCATCTAAGAATCACAACTACTTCCCGATACAAAACTTGCCAAAAATGGTGCCTAAAATATCTTTATCTACATCGATAGCTCCGGTAATATTACCAATATGATGCAAAACATCTTTCAAATGCGGGCTTATTTGGTCGCCCGAAACATTGTTTTTTAAAGCCAATTGTACTTCGGCAATAGCAAGTTTTGCGTTTTTTAAAGATTCAAAATGTCGGGCATTGCTGACGATCACATCATTGGCAGAAACATTGCCTTTTATGCTTTCAACCAAACCATTTTTTAAAGTATCTATGCTTTTGTCTTTTGCCAAAGAGGAAATGCCTAAAATGGTGATGGGATGCGTAAAGTTATTGTTGATATCCGCAATCCAATTGTTCCAATCAAAATCTGGGTATAAATCAATTTTTGAAGGACATATAAAAACAATTTTGTCTTCGGAAATTTCCTTCAAATCGTTTTTAATTTCTTTGATACTTGTATCATTTTTATCAAACAGATAGATAACCACACTTGCTTGTTCTATTTTTTCGATGGCTTTTGAAATACCGATTTTTTCTATTTCATCGTTGGTTTTTCGCAGCCCTGCTGTGTCAATAAACCTAAATTGAATCCCATCTATATTTAAAACCTCCTCGATTGTGTCTCTAGTTGTGCCGGCAATGCTGCTAACAATAGCTCTATTTTCATTTAGCAAAGTGTTTAGCAAACTAGACTTTCCGGCATTGGGTTTGCCCACTATAGCAACTGGAACGCCATTTTTTATGGCATTTCCATACTCAAAAGTAACCATTAGTTTTTGTACATTTGCATCCAAGGTATGCAAGGTGAGTAACAAATCGTTTCTGTCTGCAAACTCTACATCCTCTTCGCCAAAATCTAGTTCAAGCTCAATTAAAGCAGTAAAATTCACAAGCGCCTCGCGCAAATCAGCCAATTCTGAAGAAATGCCTCCACGCATTTGGTTCAATGCAATGGCATGAGAGGCCTTTGATTCAGAGGCAATTAAATCCGCCACAGCTTCGGCCTGGGCCAAATCTATTCTGCCATTAAAAAAAGCACGCATGGTAAATTCGCCAGCCGCAGCCAAGCGAGCCCCTTTTTTAATCAACAAATCAATGGTTTTTTGAATGATGAAAGGCGAACCATGACAGGATATTTCGATGATATCTTCGGTTGTGAAAGATTTTGGTGCTTTAAAAAGACTCAACACCACTTCATCAATCAGCGTTTCGCCATCATAAATATAACCATATTGTAAGGTATGAGAGGCTTGTTCGGCAAGGTTTTTTCCTTTAAAAACGGATTGACAAATAGAAAAACTGTCTTTCCCAGAAAGCCTAATGATACCTAAAGCACCCAAGCCCTGAGCGGTTGCCAGAGCCACAATCGTATCTTGCGAATGCACTAAATTTTGAACCATGTTTAATAATTATACAACACATTCAACATTGTTTGACCAACGGCTTTTAATGTTTTTTTATCGATGGCATCCATATTATCATCGTGTGTGTGCCAGTATTTTCCAAAATTAGATTCCGTTGAAGCGTCAAAATCAATGATATTTATTACAGGAATGTTGGTGTGTTTCATCATATAAAAATGGTCGTCTGTTACATAACCTCTGTTTACATTTTGAAAATATTGACCATATCCTGCACTATTGGCTGCATCCCATACTTTTGAAATAACATGACTTGCATTTTTTAAACTATAGCCCTCAAAACCAAAAATGGCATTTGGCGCCCCCACCATGTCTAACAAAATACCAAAATCGGCTTTGTAGTTGGCTTGGTGCAAGTTTTTGCCCCAATGTTGAGAACCCAAACAATAGCTATCCTCTACCCTGCCTAAGTTGTCGCCCCAATCTTCGGCATCAAAAAGAATCAAATCAACCCCAATTTCTATTTTGTTTTGTCTCAAAACATTAGCAATCTCCATTATTATTCCAACACCGCTTGCCCCATCGTTGGCACCCAAAATCGGCTTGTCTTGGTCTTTTGTATCTTGGTCTGCAAATGGGCGAGTGTCCCAATGTGCGCAAATAATGATGCGTTTTTTTTTGTTCAGGATTAAAAGCAGCAATAATGTTTTTAACAGGAATTGTTTTTTTATCGAAAGTAACAGCCGTTGTGTTTTGAACAAACACGGTGTCCGCTAAGCCTTGAAAGTGTTTTAACAAATAGTTATAACACTCCAAATGCGTTTTTGTACCAGGCACCCTAGGGCCAAAATCCACTTGAGATTGAACATACAAATAGGCGTTCTCTTGATTAAACTCCACAGATTTTTTAATTATAGGTTCTGTTTGCGTGCTATCCTCTGGATATTCAATATTTTCAACAGGTTTTGGTTCATTGTTGCACCCTGAAAAAATGACTACGGCTAATAATAAAATTAAATATTTCATATAAATCTATCCTTTTTCTAAACGGAAACGCTCTCTTTTCATTTCAGAAAACTTTAATGGATTGGAGAACAACACCTGTGTTTCATTGCGTTGATGATAAATTTTAATAGCTTCGAACAAAGCATTTGTAAAACTCAAGTTGCTGGCAATATTTTTTCCTGCAATATCATAAGCTGTTCCGTGGTCGGGACTCGTTCTTATGACAGGCAAACCAGCTGTGTAATTCACCCCATCTTCAAAAGCCATTGATTTAAAAGGAATCAAACCTTGGTCGTGGTACATGGCAATAACCATATCGAAATTATTATAGTGTTGCATACCAAAAAAACCATCGGCACTGTATGGCCCAAAGCAAAAGATGCCTTGATTATTGCAACTTTCAATTGCTGGTATAATAATGTCTTTTTCTTCGTTGCCCATTGCGCCATTGTCTCCATTATGAGGGTTTAATCCCAAAACTGCAATTTTAGGTTTTGTTATCCCGAAATCAGTTTTCAAACAATCATTGGCTGTTTTCAACTTTGCCACTATCGCTTCTTTATTAATGGCTGCCGCAATTTTGCTCACTGCAATATGCTCTGTTACAAGTCCTACTTTAATATCATCATTGTATAAAACCATTAAGGAGTTTTGCACACCAAGATAGCTGCTTATAAAACCCGTGTGCCCTGTAAACACATTGTCTGTTTTAACCGTAGATTTATCTAGCGGTGCGGTTACCATTGCATCCAAGTTGCCTTTTTTTGCATCTTCAAGCATCGCTTTAACAGCCATGAAAGCTTCTTTCCCTGCTTTTTCATCAGCATTTCCTGCGTTTATTTCAAACGGCTCTTGGCTCGATGCAATCAGATTTATTTTATTGGGTTTGGCCTCCTTTATTGAATTGATTAAATTATAATTAAAGTTTTCAATATTTAATAGCTTGGTATAAAAATTAATAGATTTTGGATTTGCATATAAAACAGGCACACAATTTTCTAAAATAAAATCATGTTGCAATGTTTTAAGCACTACCTCAATACCAACGCCATTTGGGTCGCCTTGAGAAATACCAATTACGGGCAGTTTATTCATTTATATTGGGAGGTTATTTAATTTGTTTTTGTAAAAAATCTATCATTAATCTCACACAAACGCCTGTTCCGCCAATTGGGTTATAGGTTTTGTTAGCATGATTAAATGCTGTGCCAGCAATGTCTATGTGCATCCACGGATAGTCTGTAAAATGCTCTAAAAACTTGGCTGCACTAATTTGTCCGCCTTCGCCTTTTCCTAAATTTGTCATATCTGCAATAGAAGATTTTAGCTCATCTGCATAATCGTCCCACAATGGAAACTCAATCAATCGTTCAAATACGGCATAACTGCTTTCAAACATTTTTTGTTTTGTTTGGTCGTCTGCCGTTCCCAACATTGCAGAGGCATAAGGTCCGATTGCTCTCACAGCAGCGCCAGTTAAAGTAGCAAAATCAATCACCAACTGTGGCTTTAGTTTTTTGGCATAATGCAGAGCATCTGCCAACACCAATCTGCCTTCGGCATCGGTGTTCAAAACCTCCACCGTTGTGCCATCATACATTGTAATTACATCGCCTGGCGCATAAGAATCTTCGCCAATCCAATTGTCTGTTGCCGGCACAAGACCAATAATATGCAATGGCAAATTTAACTGGGCCACCGCATAAAGAACACCTGCAACAACGGCACTCCCAGCCATGTCGCATTTCATAAAATCCATGCTTTGGGTGGTGGGTTTCAAACTCAAACCACCCGTGTCATAAACAATGCCCTTACCTACCAAAACAATCGGTTGTTTGTTTTGCGCATTTTTAGGTTTGTATTCCATGATATTAAAAGTAGGTGGTATCTTACTTCCTTTGTTAACGGCCAAAATACCACCCATTTTTTGAGCAGATATTTTTGCTTCGTTCCACACATCAACCTTAAATCCTGCTTTTTTTCCAAGTGTTTTAAACTCTTCGGAAAGTTGCAAAGCCGTCATAAAACTTTGTGGTTCGTTTACCAAATCACGCGCTAAACAAGTAGATTCAACCACAATTTGCAGCGCACTGATTTGCGGCTCTAATGCTTTGACACCAACAAAATGGATTGTTTTTAATGTATTTGGCTTAAAATCTTTTGATTGTTTGTATTTTATAAATTGATAATTTGCCAAAGCCATGCCTTCTGCCAGACTTAAGAACAACATATCATTGGTCATTAAAGCAACCGATTCGGATTTAGCTTCGTTTAAAAGAGCGGTTATCTTAGCACCCACACTTCTAATTTTCTCTGAAGTTTTCCAGCCTTGTTCGCCATGAATCAAAACAATTACAGACATAAAATCGCCATTGTTTAACATCAAATATTCTCGTTTATCTGCTATTGCCTTCACAATTGCTTTGTTTTCTGCAAGAGAAAAACTTTCGTCTTTTTTAAATCCTTTGCCCACAACTAAATGTACTGTATTGTCATTTGAGTTGCGCTTACTTTTTAATTTAAATTCTAACATAATGCTCTGCAAATTTAATGAGAATAAAATAAAATAGACTTATTTATTTAAAATTACTTTAAACCTTTGTTTTTTCTCTACCAAAACAAAAAATGCCTATTAAGATTTTCAAAATTTCACCGCCCAAAATCCTTGCGTCATTCTGTCCCGGCTGAGCGGAGAGAGCTCTGCGAATATTCAGAACCTCTTTTTAATATGTAAAATGGAATAAATTTCAGCCCTGAAATATTGGTCGAGCCTATGGCTCTTCGGAATGAAAATAAACCCATAGGTTTGTCCGATGCGAAGTGTCGGCTCAACCGATATAGCAGCGGACTTTAATCGGTTGGATAAAAGATTGAGTAGCTTCTCGATATATTCTGTCAAAACGCTTAATCACCAAGGAATAAAGTCCCAGGTGGCCAGAGATGGACAATTGCTTCCGTGGCATATAGTTGGGGGTTTTAGTTAAAAATGATTTGGTTAGAATTTAGTATAGTTATTTATTTTTATTGTATAAAAACATTTTACTATCAGATTAATTGTCTTCTTGATGACTTGAAAAAAAAATATAAAAATTTACTAAAAACAAACAGTGTGGCATTATTTTTGATTGATAATCAGTATGTTGAAAAAACTGCTTTTTGTAATTTCTCTAATTAACGCCTTCAACTCATTTTCACAATGCGACATTGATTTTGCTGCATACTCTTTTACAGATAGATATATTGGAACAGGAAGTGGCGCTGATGTTGAATTGGCGTTAAACAACGGTACTTCTAGTTTGTTAAACTTCACTAGTTCACAAAATCCATGGAATGAACTCACAAACAGCTGTTTAGCAAGTGGTGGCGTAAACGATTTTACAATATCAAC
>JBDNIM010000323.1:0-6303 GCA_041688295.1 Bacteroidia bacterium | reverse complement strand
CTCCCAACTTTTGTCTGCCAATAATTTTGCGGAACAAATGTGCGCATCAAAAGGCAATCGGCTGCCCCATTCGATTGGAGATATTAGCGAAAGAACCGTTCTACCTTGTTTCTCATAAACATGATAGGTGGTATTTATAACTGGTTCAAAGTTCAAGTCGGCTTCGTATATTTTTCTCGAAATCACCAATCTATCCTCAATTTTGCGAGCCTGTTGCATTAAAAGCTCCGCTTGTTGTTTTATTAAATCAATTTGTTGATTGGCATGGTGTTGCATCGACTCAAAAGCAGTGGCTTTCACCAATCTTTTGTCAATTGGATTTATTTTGGGTGAAGAAACACTTAATGGAATGGGCGAAAACTTGTCCAATCCTTGATACAAAGCGTCTTTTTTTAAGGGGTCTATTTGATTTTCAGAGTTTTCCAAAGTCATTTATTAACAAACTACAGGCAATTAAAGTTTTTTATTTTTTCAAATAACATTTTGCATCTTCCCCAACAAGCTCTTCATAAACTATTTCATACATTGGCAATATTTTATCAATATGAAATGACAAAGCTTTATTCAACGCACCTAATTTGAATTTTGCAAGGGTGGCTTCATCTTTAAGAATCAAGAGCGCGTTTTTTGCCATGTCTTCAATATCACCTACATTGCTCAAATAACCCGAAACACCATGCTCGTTTACCTCAGGAATACCGCCCGCATTACTGCTAATAACAGGCACTTCGCAAGCCATGGCTTCCAGCGCAGCAAGGCCAAAACTCTCTGTTTCAGAGGTTAGCAAAAACAAATCGCAAACGGATAAAATCTCCTCTATTTGCTCTTGTTTTCCCAAAAAAGTAATTTTATCAAAAACGCCCAATTCCTTTGCTAAAATTTCAATGTGCGTGCGCTCTGGCCCATCGCCAATTAACAACAGTTTGGCAGGAATTTCATAGCCAACCTTCAAAAAGACTTTAATAACATCCTCTATTCTTTTTACTTTCCTGAAATTGGATGTATGAACCAAAACCTTTTCATTGTTGGGTGCAATTGCTTTTTTAAAATGTGCTTTTTCTTGCTTTTTAAATCTATTAAAATCGATAAAATTTGGAATAACACTTATATCTTTATCAATATTAAAATTTTTGTAGGTGTCTTTTTTCAAACTTTCCGAGACAGCTGTTACAGCATTCGAGTGATTGATGGAATATGAAACCACAGGTTCGTAGGTTGGGTCTTTTCCAACAAGCGTAATATCCGTGCCATGCAATGTAGTTACTATGGGAATATTAATGCCTTGTTCTTTCAAAATGTTTTGAGCCATGAGGGCCGCACTGGCATGGGGAATAGCATAATGCACATGCAACAAATTTAGTTTATTGGATTTTACAATGTCAACAATTTTACTTGCCAAAATTGTTTCATAAGGCAAATATTCAAACAACGGATATTTGTATATTGACACCTCATGAAAAAAGATATTTGGATTAAAAAAATCGAGCCTTGCAGGCTGACTGTAGCTTATAAAATGAACAAAATAGCCTTTTGCAGCGAGGGCTTTGCCCAATTCTGTAGCCACAACACCACTACCACCAAAGGTGGGATAACAAACAATTCCAATATTCATGCGCTTTTTTTCAAAACAAAGTGCAAAGCTAACAATAAAGAAGGAATAAAGTTCTTTTGAAAGATATTAGTTATTTGTTGATTGGTTCCCGAAAGCTTTCGAGACGTTATTGTAATAATAGATAAATTGTTTTATTGTTGAATGGTTTAATAATTATTGCACATTGGTTTTAATGATGCTTAATCAACTTTTTAGGGGAAACAGCCAATTGTATTTTTTAGATTATTTAAAAATGCACAAATTTTTTATTGGAAAATAATAATATAATAACTACATTTGCAACCCGTTCTAAAAAACTAAGATATAAACCGAAAAAAAATGCGGATGTGGCGTAATTGGTAGCCGTGCCAGACTTAGGATCTGGTGCCGAAAGGCGTGGGGGTTCGAGTCCCTTCATCCGCACTTTTTAATTTATACTAATACTTTTAGAATATTTTAGGGTTTTGATGCTATCTTTAAATGAATATTTTTAATCTAAAAATCAACATATCTAAACCCTGTTTCAACCTATTTTACATTTTAACAACAATCAATAATGGAAGTAAATTTTAATAAAATTGACGAATTAAACGCAACCCTAACTGTTGCCTTGGCTAAGGATGATTACGCCTCAGCTGTAGAAAAAGAAATAAAAAAAGTGCAAAGAGAAGCCGTTTTAAAAGGCTTTAGAGTGGGTCATGCGCCCATTGGCATGATAAAAAGCATGTATGGCAAAAGTATTTTGGTTGATGAAATCAACAAATTGGCTGGTCAAAAACTATATGATTACCTTAAAGAAAACAATATTGACATTATTGCACAGCCTTTACCCAGCGCTGATTTTAAATCGGATATTGATTTAGAAAATAAACAAGATTTTACATTAGCTTTTGATATTGGCTTAGCGCCTCAATTTGAATTTAACATTACAGAGAAAGACGAGTTAGAACGATTTGTTATTGAGATTGAAGATTCTGAAGTTGAAAAAGAAGTTGAATCATTGACTGTTCGTTTTGGCGAAATGGCCGATGTGGAAATTAGTGAAGAGAAAGACATTATATATGCTGAGGTTTCTGAAATTGATGAAAACAATTCGGTAATTGAAGGTGGATTAATTAACAAAACCATTTCATTTACGCCAGAACTGATTCAAGCCGAAGACCTAAAAGCTAAAATGCTTGGGTTAAAAAAAGAAGATGAAATGGATGTTAATATTTTTACTTTACTAAACAATAACGACACTGTTATTAGTTCATCTTTAGGTATTGATAAAAATGCCATTGCAAACATCAGCAATAATTTTAAATTGAAGGTAACAAACATCTCTAGGAGAACGCCTGCCACTGTCAATCAAGAATTAATTGACAAGGTAATGGGCGAAGGTGTTTGTTCAAGTATCGAAGACTTTAAAACGAAAATTAAAGAAAATCTTGATATTTATTACAAAAGCGAAAGCGGACAACATTTAGACCACATGATTGGCCATTTGTTGACAGAAAAACATGCTTTTAATTTACCAGATGCCTTCTTGAAAAGATGGTTGCTAAACACAAAAGAAGCGAACTATTCTGTTGAAACGATTGATGAAAAATATGATAGCGAAGCAAAAGTGTTAAGAGATATTTTAATTAGAGAAAAAGCGGCTGTTAAATTTGACATTAAAGTGGAAATGGATGACATTCAAGAGGCATCTATTGGCTACACATTGTCTGTTTTTAGAAATTATGGTATGCAAAATCCTGAATTTGAATTTGTTAAAAAATTCAGTGACGACAATCTAAAAAAGAGAGATTATGTTGAACAAATGAACGACATAGCTTTGAAAAAGAAAATATACGATAAGATAAAAGAAATTGTTTCTTATAAAGACAAAAAGGTAACAATCGAGCAGTTTTACGAATCTTTGAAAGAGCACAATCACCAGCATTAGTTTTTTTCAAAACTTATTAAAAAAACCAGTAGATTTAATTTACTGGTTTTTTTGTTTTTTGAGGGTTAAAAAAAGTCTTTTTTGGTATAAATAACACTTATTAAGCTATTTATTAGACAATATTCTTTAATGGATATTTATTAAGCTATTTATTTTTGCTAAAGCTTCTGTTTTTGTGTTAAAAGAGGTGAAAAAAACCAGCACCCATGGTGCTTTATGCTTTGTATATTCACTTTTTCCATTGTTGTGGTCCAATAATCTTTGAATAATACCGAAATGAAATAATATATAGACCCATATTAATTTCATTAAATTGAACTATTATTATTTTCAATCGGCATTTACTCCCGAAACTTCGGGACAAAATAGTTTGGACTATTTTAAAATTAGAATTGGTATAACATCTAAACTAAAGCCTTTGTAATAAACTTTATGGGTTTCTGAATAAATTATATAAACGAAAAATCTTTCCATAATAAAAAAACGCTCCATAAAATAAAGCGTTTTCTTGCGGTGTGGACGGGACTCGAACCCGCGACCCCTGCCGTGACAGGGCAGTATTCTAACCAGCTGAACTACCACACCATTCTGTTTAGGGAGTGCAAAGATAAAATAAAAAAATTACTAACAAAATAAATTATTGCTTTTTTTACAACCTCCATTTTTAGTTATTGTAAATATCCTATTATTTAATAATTTTGCCCATCAAACCTCCTACTCACTACAAGCAAAAATATATTTTTAGACTAATCTAAAAATACTTACTTTTGTAAAAACAAAAAAACACAATGTTATCACAAATTCAAGAAAATTATTTGAAGTGTATTTATAAAATAATAGAGAAGAAGGCAGAAGGCGCAAGCACCAACGAAATTGCCGAAGGCCTGAAGACGAAAGCAGCCACCGTAACAGATATGCTAAAAAAGTTGGCTTTGTTAAATCTTATTAACTACCAAAAACACCAAGCCGTTACATTGACCTTAAAAGGCAAGAAGTTGGCTTTAAACATCATTAGAAACCACCGTTTGTGGGAGGTGTTTTTAGTTGACAAATTGCATTTTAAATGGAACGAAGTGCATGATGTGGCCGAGCAAATGGAGCATATAAAATCGGAAGAACTTATAGACAGATTGGAAAAATTCTTAGGCATGCCAAACTTAGACCCCCATGGCGATCCCATTCCTTCTAAAACCGGAAAAATTACACCCAATATTTCTAAACCATTATCTGAAATTGAAATAGGCAAAGCAGTTGAAATTAATGGTGTAAACAAACATCAAGACGATTTTCTTCAGCATTTGAATGAACTAGGCTTAACAATTGGCAAACAAGTTAAAGTAAAAAAAATTGTGGCTTTTGATGGTTCAATGCTGTTGGAAATGGAACACGACAAGCACCAATTTGTGAGCCAAATAGTTGCGCAACACATATTGGTCAAATAAGGTTATGAAATTATCTAATAACCACACCGAATCGTTATCCGAAGTGCACGCTAGTGTTGACACCACAACAAAGAAAGGTGTTTGGCGAAAATTCTTTGCCTTTTTAGGGCCAGCCTATTTAATTAGTGTAGGCTATATGGACCCTGGAAATTGGGCAACGGACATAGCTGGAGGCAGTAAATACGGCTATACATTAATTTGGGTGCTATTGATGAGCAATTTAATTGCTTTATTATTACAAAGCTTGAGTGCTAGATTGGGAATCGTTAGAGGGCGAGATTTGGCACAAGCATCTCGCGAAACTTATCCTAAATATATAAACGCGTATTTGTATGTTTTGGCAGAAATTGCAATTGCCGCCTGCGATTTGGCTGAGGTTTTGGGTATGGCAATTGGGTTGCTATTACTATTTGACATTCCTCTAATGATGGGCGTTGTTATAAGTGTATTAGACACTTTTATTCTTTTATTTCTAATCAATTTTGGCATTCGAAAAATGGAAGCTTTTATAATTACCCTTGTGGCAATGGTGGGATTATCATTTTTTATCCAAATGATTTTTGCTCAACCTGAAATGGCGGAGGTAGCAAAGGGTTTAATTCCGTCCTTGCCCGATTCTGACGCTTTGTATATAGCCATCGGTATTATAGGGGCCACTGTTATGCCACACAATTTATATCTCCACTCCGCCTTGGTGCAAACTCGAAAGATTGGCACACTTAAAGCTGATATTAAAAGGGCTATTAAATTTAATTTTATTGACTCTGCAATTGCCCTCAACCTTGCTTTTTTTGTGAATGCGGCTATTTTAATTTTGGCTGCCTCTGCTTTTCATAAAAACGGGTACTTTGAAATTGCTGAAATACAAGATGCCCATCAATTATTGGCACCTATGCTTGGCACACAATGGGCCCCCATTTTATTTGCTGTGGCATTAATTGCAGCTGGCCAAAGTTCTACAATTACGGGTACATTGGCTGGCCAAATAGTAATGGAAGGGTACCTAAATTTGCGCATTCAGCCATGGGTAAGACGCATTATCACCCGTTTGATTGCAGTGGTTCCAAGTCTATTTGCCATTTATTACATGGGCGAATCGGCAACCGGAAAACTTTTGATTTTAAGCCAGGTTATATTAAGTATGCAACTAGGTTTTGCCATTATTCCACTTATCCATTTTGTAAGTAATAAAGAAAGTATGGGCACTTTTGCTATTGGACCCAAAATAAAAGCTTTGGCGTGGCTAAGTGCCGCAATTATTGTTTCTTTAAATATAAAACTTGTTTTTGATGAAATAGAAAACCTTTTGACAATATTTCCAAACTCAAAAGTATTGATTT
>JBDNIM010000322.1:0-5631 GCA_041688295.1 Bacteroidia bacterium | reverse complement strand
TGCTATAAATACTTATCTTTGCATTAAGTGAATTTCAATGAATTAAATATCAACAAACAGTTGCTCAATGCTTTAAATGATTTAGGTTTTGACAACCCCACTCCTATTCAATCGCTAATATTCCCGAAAATAATGTCTGGAAAAGATGTTGTTGGCATTGCACAAACAGGCACAGGAAAAACTTTTGCTTATTTATTGCCAATAATCAATCAATTAAAATTCTCTAAACAAGTAACTCCACGGGTTTTAATTTTAGTGCCAACACGAGAATTGGTGATTCAAGTTTGCGATGAAATAAAAAAACTGACCACTTATATGAATTTAAGAAGTACGGGGATTTATGGCGGAGCAAACATTAGTGCGCAAAAAAACGAAATTTTTCAAGGAACGGATATTTTAGTTGCTACCCCCGGACGATTATTAGACATGATTTTAAATGGTGTTTTAAGATTAAAATCAATTCAAAAACTAGTGATTGACGAAATGGACGAAATGTTAGCCCTTGGATTTCGCTCACAATTGGTTTCTGTTTTGGATTTATTACCAAAGAAACGCCAAAATTTATTGTTCTCTGCAACCATATCCGAAGATATTAATAACATCATCCAAATATTCTTTAACCAACCTGAGTTGGCAGAAGTTGCCGCATCAGGTACGCCACTTTTGAGTATAGAACAGCAAGGTTTTGTAGTGCCAAACTATCATACCAAAATTAATTTGCTCAATCATTTTTTAAGCCAAGCAGAAAAATTTAAAAAAGTTTTAGTTTTTGTTAGAAGTAAAAGAATGGCTGACATGGTTTTTGAACAAATAAAAGAAAATTACTCTGAACAAATTGGAGTAATGCACTCAAACAAAACGCAAAATATAAGAATTAACACCGTTAATGCCTTTGATAAAAATACAATTAGGATTTTAATTTCAACAGATATTTTAGCGCGTGGTTTAGACATTCAAAATATTAGTCATGTCATAAATTTTGATATTCCTTTTGAACCAGAAGATTATATTCATAGAATTGGAAGAACAGGCAGAGCGGATATGAGTGGAGAATCTATCACTTTTATCACACCTGAAGAAAAAGTCTTTCAAATTGAAATAGAAAAATTGATGAAAATTTCAATTCCTATGATTGAGATGCCGAAGGGTGTAAAAATTTCCAAGTTGCTATTGGACGAAGAAATTCCAAAAAAACCTGAGGTAGATTATTTGAAATCTGTGAGAAAAAAGATTGTTAAAGGCAGCGCATTTCAAGAAAAAAGTGCAAAAAACAGCAAAGTCAATTTAGGAGGTTCTTACAAAAGAATTATTAAAGCGAAGTATCATAAGCCTAAATCTAAAGGGAACAATTAGTTAAGGATATATTGCTAAATTGTTGAAAATCTACTGTCAAATGAAACTACTAATCCTTACTCTAAGTTTATTTTGCATTCAAAATACATTTGCGAATACACAGGACAGTTCTATTATTTGTGAAGGAAAAACAATCAATGGCAATAAAGATGGCGTTTGGAAATGTTTTCAAAACAACAAAGTTGTTAAAAAAGAAACTTATAAAAATGGCGTTTTAAAAACCTACTCTGTATATAACCAAAAAGGCGAAGTGATAGAAACAAGAGATAAAAAAGGAAGAATAAGAAATTATAAACCTTGCGGTTGCCAATAAAAACATTAATTTTGGCACAAAGATTGTAACATTATAAAGTATATGAAATATTTTGCATTAATAGTTTCGCTCATCATTTTTTCTAACATAGCAAAAGCAAATGATAGCACAAAAGTAAAACAACAATTGCCTTCAATTGAGGTAAAAAAACTAGATGGCTCTAAAGTCAATATTCAAGATTTTGGTAAAACAGGGAAAATAACAATTATTGCTTTCTGGGCAACATGGTGTGGCCCTTGCATCAAAGAATTAGACAATATTTTGGATATATATGAAGATTGGCAAGCAAAATATGGTTGCGAATTAATAGCAGTAACCATTGATGACTCAAGAAACATTTCTAAAGTAAAACCATTTGTAAATGGTAAAGGATGGCCATATTTAATTTTAACAGATGAGAACAAAGACCTTGCTCGCGCAATGAATGTCAATAATCCTCCACAAGTAATTTTGATAAATGCAGCAGGCGAAATTGTTTATGTGCACAATGGCTATACACCCGGAAGTGAGTTAGACCTTGAGGATAAAATGAAAGAATTGATTAAATAAATCAAACTCTTTTTTTAATAAACCAATAAATATAGATGAGCATTGGAATAAATAATCCAAAGCTCCATGACAATGCCGCACCAATAAGTTTAAATTCAGGCATTAACAAAAACATCATTATCAAGCCGCAAACCAATCCTACAAAATTGATGCTTAATATTAGTTTAAATTGATTTTTAGCATGAAAAAAATGGTTCAATATATTTGAAACACTAAAAAACACAATCCCCAAACTTAAATAGGGAAACAAAACTTTCATACTTGAAAAATCTTTAGAAAACAGCATAATCCAAAACGAATTTGGAATAATATTCAGGACAAAGCACATAATCAAAGTGCCTCCTAAATTAATGAATAGCCACTTTTGAGTGGTTTTTCTATTTTCTAATTCATTGCTAGAATTCAAAATTTTTATATGCAATATTTGGCCTAAACTATGGCCTAAAATCCATATAGATTCTCCCAAAACAAGGGCGTTATTAAATACTCCTAATTCAGACTGTCCTAAATAATAAGCAATAATAAAAAATACAACTCTATAATTTAAAAACTGAACGCCTTGACCTAACTGCACCCAAAAGCCTTGTTTCAATACAATTGATTGAAACTGAAAAGGCGTATTCTCATTTTTTAAAACTTTTAGATACAAGTATAAAACAGAAGCTAAAACAACAATGAATAAACTAGTAAAAAGCGCAAACAAATAATTTCTAATATCAACGGAATTACTATTTATTATTAAAAAAAAGAAAAGTAGCAAAGTCGGAAATAAAACATTGAAAAAATTACGAGAATGAACCAATCTATTTCCCATAAAAAGCAGGTTATTTAAATTAATAACTGAAAAAAGAAAAGCTGCTATTGGCACCCAATAAATCCATACAATATGGGGAAAAAACAAAATTGAAACCTGTGCCAAAATCCCAATAGCAAAAACCCAAATAAAGGCAGTTTTCCATAAATTCCTATTGGAATAATGGTAAGAAAAATTTATTAAAGAAGTGTTGTTCCCAAAGTCCATGAACACTTGTAAGAAAGCAACGGAAGACAAAAAAAGACTAATTTGCCCCCTACCCTCTGCGCCATAGTATTGCGAAACAATTACAACCATAGCCAAACCCAAAAATCCTACTAAAACTTTAGAAATAAAAATAGAAGCAATGCCTTTTTTTGCTGTGGTCATATTATAAAATCAATTCTGAATTATATATTGTTAGTTTTATACCCTTCTTTTTGCAAAAACAACTTTACTTTTTGAGTCATGTCGCCTTGAATTAGAATTTCAAATTCGGAAACACTGCCGCCAACGCCACAATGTGATTTAATTTTTTTTGCAAGTGCCTCCAAGTCAGACAATGTGCCAACAAATCCTTTTATTAAAGTCGCTTTTTTTCCGCCTCTTTGTTTGGTTTCTAACCTAATGTTCAACTTTTGTTGTTGAGCAGGCAAAGTTAATTGTGTCGCTAGTTCTTTTGATTCAAACTCAAAATCATGATTGGTACTAAAAACCATTCCGTCATAATTAATTTTACTTTTTTTACTCATTGCTTAATATTTTTAAACTTAAAGGCTCAATTTTTATATTTATTTCTTTTCCCAAGCTAATTGGCTCTCCATCAACATGAACAAAAGCCTCCTTTTCTCTTTTCAACAAAAACTTAGTGCCTACAAATGTAATTGTATTTTTATTTTTGTACAAAGTACCTTTCAACAATTGATTGACTAATACGGGCAATTGAAAAAACTCAAATCGCTTTAGAATCAAAATATTAATTAAACCATCATCGGGCAGTGCACCCTTATGCACAATGATGTTATTTCCCCATTGGGTTGCATTTGCAATATTTATCATAAAAGCTTTGCCACTCCAAACAAGTTTTTCATCCATAAACAATTCGTAAAATTGTCTTTTATACCAAAAATTATTGATAATTAATTTAAAATAACCCCAAAAACCCCGATTAACCAAATTGGCAAATTGGCTGCTTACATGCGCATCAAAACCAACACCGCCAACATTCACAATACAATGATTATTTAACCAAATAGTATCGATATCTTTTATTTTTAATTTATCCAATGATTGAATGGCCAATTCAATATTTAATGGAATTTTAAAATGTCGAGCCAAGCCATTGCCCGAACCCAATGGAATGAAACCCAAAGCAATATCAGTGTTCTTTAATTTTTCTGCAATTTGATTAATTGTGCCATCGCCACCTGCCGCAACAACAATATCAGGCTTGATGGCAATTGCTTTATCAACAAATAATTGTAAATCATTGGCATTTTCAGTTGGCCATATTTCATAATCAAAAGCATGTTGATTAATATTTTTAGAAAAAATCTCTTTTAAATTTATTGACTTATTTCCTCCAGAGAACGGATTATAAATAACTATCAATTTTTTTTTCATTATCTATTAAAGGCATATTGAATAAGATTGGCGCCCATTTTTAAAGCCAATTGTCTTTTTTCCTCTGGATCATTGTGAACAGAGGCATACTCCCAACCATTGCCTAAGTCAGATTCGTATGAAAAAAAACAAACTAGTTTTCCGTTTAAAATTAAACCAAAGCCTTGAGCTGGTTTTCCATCATGTTCGTGTATTTTTGGCAACCCACTATTAAACAAAAAGGCTTGTCTATACAAGGGATGATTAAAAGGCAATTCGATAAAATCAAGTTCTGGAAACACCTTTTTCATCTGCGGAACAATAAATTGTTTTAGTCCATAATTGTCGTCAATGTGCAAAAAACCACCAGATTCAAGATATTTTCTTAGATTTGTAGCTTCATTGTCAGAAAAAACGATATTGCCATGCCCCGTTAAATATACAAAAGGGTAATTGAAAATTTCAGGAGAACCTACTTCTACAATTGCTTCCTCAGGATTGATATTTGTTTTTAGATTCTTATTACAAAAATTTATCAAGTTTGGCAAAGCGGTTTTATTGGCGTACCAATCTCCACCACCCTTATATTTCACTTTTGCTATTTTAAAAGAATATTCATTGGTTGCGGAAATATTAACAATGAATATTGCTACCAAAGAAAGTATTTTAATTGTTTGTTTCATCTTCTTTTTTTATTCTCTTATTTTTTTTGTCCCATTCTTCAAAATCTTCATGCCTTATCCATTTTCCTTTTTTGTTTTTTAAATAAAAGTCTATTCTCCCATCAGGAATATAATATGAATAGTTTCCCAACTTCTCTCTGTTGCTTGGATTTATATTAGAAAAAGCAATAACATTTAACTCTTTTTCAAAACGCAAAAGCATCACAGACTGGTCTGCATATTCAAAAACAACTCTATATTGTGGCGTAAAATCATTTTTATTGGAATAAAAAACCGGTGCTCCTATATGCAATTCATTGCTTTTATCAACCCATAAAACATCAATTATTTTTAGATTT